>NZ_JAAOHT010000072.1:0-22202 GCF_011440255.1 Haloarcula sp. JP-Z28
CAGCCGCCAGCCCCGCGAACCCGACCGCAGCGAGCGGTAACTGCACAGCAGCAAGGCGGCGGGAATGGAGTTCGATTCCGCACCAGACCGGGACAAACTGTGTCAGCGCACCCATAATCGTGAGACAGACCCACCCCGCAAGCAGGAGGTGGACCTGCGCGAGGTGGCCGGCCCGCCCCTCGACGACGCCAACGGAGACACCAGCGACCAGAAACGCCAGTGCGACGACGAAATGACGCAGCGGGACCGTCATTGGCGGTGCGGCGTCTGCGTCCACGTCAGCAGGTATTCCGCTCATTGTTGTCTACTACGACCCTGTCCTTGCTGGCAATGTGGCCGAATATGTTCGGGAAAACAGTCGGCCCGGTCACAGCCAAACGGGAACACATGACGGCGAACCACCAGCCAACAGCGCAAACCGCAGCCCTGATTTCGGAAACGGATGCGCCCGATGACGCGCCGATGGAACGGCTTGATGTGCAGTCGCTCGGGCCACCGAAGCCACTCAAGCAGACACTAGAGCGGCTTGCGGAGTTGAACGATGACACCATCCTCGTCCAGTTCAACGACCGCGCCCCGCAGCATCTCTACCCGAAACTCAAGGACAGAGGCTACGACTTCGAAAGTGTTGAGACCGACGACGCGACAGTGACAATCATCTGGCGCAGATGAGTCGGAACACAGAGCCACCTGTCGATGTCGACGAAGCGATCGCTCAGATCGACAGCCGAGGAGCGAAGATTCAGCGGGAGCAACTCGAACGGACGCTGTCACAGCTACAGACTGATGGCGAACTAACGGCTGACCAGCGGCTCATCGTTGAGGAACTGAGCGAACGACTCGTCGAGCGACTGCTCGCTGTCCCTCGAGCGAGTCTACGGGACGCGGCGAGGAGTTCGGACGACGAACGGATCGAAACAGCGCTCTCACTGTTCGAGTGATACTGGGCTGTACGCCCGTGAATAAGATTGGTCCCCCGGGGGCGCACATAGCTGTACGAAGGTACAGCCGGTAGTGAGCCTATTCCGACGACGCTGCGAGCACTAGCAGTGCCTCGCTGTCCGCCGTTGCAGCGGGAGAGATGTCCTGGTCACCGTCAAACCGAACGACGTCTCCGGGCGAGAGTGACAGCGTCTCGTCGCCAAGCGTCAGGTCCACGGCGCCCGAACGGAGGAGGAACACGATGTCCCGACCGGGATGCGTGTGAGGCGGAATCGACTCGCCTGCATCGAGCGTCAACTGGATGGTTTTTGGCTCCCCGTCGAACAGTCTGGTCCGACCGTCCGAATCGCCGTCGAGTGTCGCTCGCTCCGTTTCTGCGGCGGTCGATTCGCTCATTGCTTTGGGAGGTCGGCGATATACTTCTGTGGGCCGTCCTGCTCGCACTGGTAGTTCGCCGCGTCGAACGCCTCGACTTCGGCTTGCAACTCGTAGAACAGCGGCTTGGGCTCGTGGTCGTTGATAATTCGAAGCGTCTCCCCGGCGGACAGCGCCTCAAACGAGTCGTGTATCTTGGCGTGTCGTTCCGCCGGCGGCGTTTCCCGCAGGTCGAGTGTGGTTGCTGGCATCACCTGCGTGTTTACTGGGAGCCGTGGAGGGGGTTCCCCCGAACACGTTCGGGAGTAAGGCCTGATGTCTACCGCGTGTTCTGCTCAATATGAGCCTTCTCTCCGGCCTCCGTGGCGGCTCAGATGTCGGGTTCGATAGCTACGGGACGTTCGTTCCCGAACGTAACCCGGACCCCGGTCCGTTCCTGTCTGAGACCGCAGTACTGACCGGCGACGACCACGCCACTTTCCACCGCCTCACGATGGATTTGTTCGACGAGCGCGGCGTGTACGACATGACCTTCGGGTACAACCTCGCACGGCTAAACCTCGACCACCGGCACCCAGACGCGGGCTTCCGCTACGGCCGTGAAACGGACGACAGCAGTGTACTCAGAGCGGAGTTCACGCCGACGACCGAGTTCTGCCCCCAGAGCGACACGCTGACTGTCGGCGCGTTCCGCGCCTGGAACGGGCTGTCGGACCGCCACGAGTACGACCGTGTCCGCGTCCGCGTGAGTCCGAACCATCACCAGAGCGCGAGCATCAACGACAAACTCCAGCAACTCGAAACGCGGTACCGGCAAACCGGCGAACTCCGGACGGACGGTGGAGATGAAGCGTCCGACGACAGCGTGCCGTTCTGACAGCGGACAGTCATCGCAGTAGCGCTTTCCGTGTACTCACATCGAGACAATCTCTGGGTAGATGGTCGGCCCGGGACTCACACTGCCGCAATACTGTGGGAGTAAACCGCCTGTCTTGACGGCTGAAGACATGGAAACCATTATACGGTTTGCTGGGCGACATGTCGTATACTGAGTCAACTGGGTGGGACATCGGTGGCTTGGTGGGACAGTGGAGGCCTCCTCCACGACAAAAGCAACAAACTATCAGAAAACGATGAGACCGGGTTACTTCCAGCGTGGTGTCGCGGCGGGCCGGAGGCAGAGCTGAGATGAGTAGCGGTATCTTCCGAGATGCGGACGGGACCTACAACAAGCGGCTTCTTGGACTGGTTCTGCTCCTTCTACTCGCCGTCATCGGTGCTGGCGTCGGGACCCTTGGTCTCACCGACAGCAGCGACTCGGCCCCCGACCAGCCCACCACCGAGATGACGCCCAGCCCGACAGAATCGACACCAACAGAGACACCGGACGGAACTGACTCCACACCGACCGAAAGCGGCGGCAGTGGCTCGCCACCGCCGAGTTCGCTCCTCACCGAAACCCCGACATCGGCTCCTACCCAGTCGGCCGGGAACACTACCAGCAACACGACGGCTGAATAGTCTGGCAACGACTGAGACTTCTTGCTTGCGCCTCCGCTCCGAAGCACCACGCCCGTGAGGGCCTTTCAGGAGAACAGGAGCGTGAGATTGAACCCGGTCACGGCGAGCCCCAGCACCGTCAGGAGAGCCGGCGGCCCGTAGTAGAGCAGCGGGTCCTCCTCCAGCACGCCGCCCCAGATGCTCAGGCCGAGACAGCAGTAGATAACGAGGAGTTTGAGTCCGAGGAAGCCGCCGCCGCCGAACGACTGGATCGCCCACCGAATCGCTGGATTCGCCTCGGTGAACGTCGGGACGAAGTAGACGATGGCGATAGTGGTGACCACGTCGCCGACGCCGTAGGTCGCCAGCGCCACCGCCCACACACTGGAGAAGGACCGGCTGGAGAAGGAACTCCCCTCCAGTGTCAGCCAGTCACCATCGCCAGCACCCATACTGCATTCGGGTATGGCTAGCGGCCATATATACTGCGAGGGCCAGTTATCTGATTTGAAAAGGAGAGAGATATGGGCTCTCCAGAGATTTTGAGGTAATTGTACGCGGGATAGCTATTCTAAAGACCAATATTGTCCCTCCTGAAAGTCCATAGCCGATGCCGGTGCCCACTCGTATTCAGCTGTGAGTCTCAGCTATGGGCGGTGTGTCGGGTTGTTGAACAGGCGCTCGCCTCGACAGGTGCGAGTTGTGTGCTACCGGACGTTCGCGTCCTGCCAGCGCGGGTGCATGGAAAGGGACTTATCTTGTGGGCGGCCACGAGGAGGTAATGAGCCTGTCCGACGCGGACCACGAACTCGTGGTCGAGGAGATCGGTCGGGAGCCGACACGGGCGGAGGCCGCTCTCTTCGAGAACCTCTGGAGCGAACACTGCGCGTATCGCTCCTCTCGCCCCCTGCTGTCGGCGTTCGACTCCGAAGGCGATCAGGTCGTCATCGGCCCCGGCGACGACGCAGCCGTCGTCTCCCTGCCGTCCCACGGCAACGGCGAGGAGATGTACATCACGATGGGCGTCGAGTCCCACAACCACCCGTCCTACGTCGACCCGTTCGACGGGGCAGCGACCGGCGTGGGCGGTATCGTCCGCGACACACTGTCGATGGGGGCCTACCCCATCGCGCTGGCCGACTGTCTGTACTTCGGCGACTTTGACCGGGAGCACTCCCGCTATCTCTTCGAGGGCGTCGTCGAGGGTATCTCCCACTACGGGAACTGCATCGGCGTTCCAACTGTCACCGGGAGCGTCGCCTTCCACGACGACTACGAGGGGAACCCGCTCGTGAACGTGTCCTGTATCGGCCTGCTGGAGCCCGAGCGGACCATCACTGCCGAAGCCCAGGAGCCGGGCAACAAGCTCGTTCTCGTCGGCAACGCGACGGGGCGAGACGGGCTCGGCGGGGCGTCCTTCGCCAGCGAGGACCTCGCGGAGGACGCTGAAACGGAGGACCGACCGGCCGTGCAGGTCGGCGACCCGTACTCGGAGAAGCTACTCGTCGAGTGCAACGAGGCGCTGCTGGACGAGGAACTCGTCGAGTCGGCCCGCGACCTTGGGGCCGCTGGCCTCGGCGGCGCGTCGTCCGAACTGGTCGCCAAGGGCGGTCTCGGTGCACGTATCGAACTCGACCGCGTCCACGAGCGCGAGCCCAACATGAACGCCATGGAGTACCTGCTCGCCGAGAGTCAGGAACGGATGGTGTACGAGGTCGCGCCCGAGGACGTCGACCGCGTGGCCGAACTCGCCGAGCGGTTCGACCTCGGCTGTTCGGTCATCGGCGAACTCACCGAGCCGGGCACGAACTACGTCTGCACGTTCGAGGACGAGACGGTCGTCGACGTGGACGCGGAGTTCCTCGGTGAGGGCGCGCCGATGAACGACCTGCCCAGCGACGCGCCGCCAAGACAGGAACGAGACCTGCCAACGGTCGCGCTGGAGGAAGCCTTCGAGGAGATCGTCAGCAGCCCGAACTGCGCCTCGAAGCGGTGGGTGTACCGCCAGTACGACCACGAGGTGCAGGTCCGCACGAGCGTCCTGCCCGGCGACGACGCCGCACTGCTCGCCATCCGTGAGGCCGGGACCGGACTGGCGTTCTCTGCTGGCGCGGACCCCAACTGGACCGACGCCGCGCCGTACGAAGGTGCACGCGCCGTCGCGCTGGAAAACGCCACGAACGTCGCCGCGAAGGGCGCGACACCCCATGCGGCTGTGGACTGTCTGAACGGCGGCAACCCCGAGAAGCCTGACGTGTACGGCGGCTTCAAAGGCATTGTCGACGGCCTGGCGGACATGTGCAGCGACCTTGACGTGCCGGTGGTCGGGGGGAACGTCTCCTTGTACAACGATTCCCAGGACGGACCGATTCCCCCCACACCGACGCTCGCGCTGGTCGGCGTCAAGGAGGGCTACGATGCCCCGCCGCTGTCGCTGTCCGGCGAGGGAACGCTCGTCGTCGTCGGGGACACCGCACTGGAGGGCAAAACCGACCCGCGTCTGGGCGGGTCCGAGTACACCGCGCAGTTCGGCGGGACCGACCGCTTCCCCGCCCTCCCGGCGGACTCGACTGAGGTCATCGAGACGATTGCCGAGGTCGCCGACGCCGACCACGTACTGGCGAGCCACGACGTGAGCCACGGCGGCCTCGCGGTAACGCTGGCCGAGATGGTCCACGAGAACGCCGGTGCGTCGGTCGGAATCGGGACCACCGAGCACGGCACCCCGGCTCGACTCCTGTTCAACGAGCGGCCCGGCCGGGTCGTGTTCGAGACGACTGACCCGGCGGCGGTCCGGGAGGCCTTCGACGGCGTCGCCCCAGTGACGGAACTGGGCGAGGCGAACGACTCAAACGGACTCGATATTACGGTCAACGACGAGACGCTGGCGTACAACGCTGCGGACATCGCTGACCTGCGGTCGGTCATCGACGACGAACTATAGTAACAATTGGAACGATTTACACACCGATCGCAGTGCCGTCCTGCGATTGGGTGTGTAATGACTTGCAATGGCTACTATAGCCTGATTACCAGCGGATATCGAACCGCGCACCGCCCATTTCGCTCTCAGAGACTGCGACCGACCAGCCGTGCGCTTCAGCGATGCTCTGAACGATTGACAGGCCGAACCCTGTCCCATCCGAGTTCGTTGAGTAGCCGCGTTCGAACACCAGCTCACGGTCGTCTGGTGGAATGCCAGGGCCGTCGTCCGCGATAGAGAACCCGTTCTGCTCGTGTGCCTCGGGCGCGGAAACGACAACGGTGCATTCCGCGCCGGCGTGCTCGATGGCGTTCCGGTAGAGATTCTCGAATAGCTGCTGGAGGCGCTCTGAGTCCGCCTCGATGACCGCTTCAGTTTCGACCGTGAGCGTTGCGCCCTCAGTTTCGACCTGTTGCCATGCGTCGGCTGCGACGGTTTCGATGGGGACGCTTGCGGTTTCTCCGACGACGCGCCCCTGCCGAGCGAGCGTCAGGGTGTCATCGAGGATCCGTGTCATCCGCTCGTGTGCCGCAGCAACCTCCTGTAGCCCCTCCTGAACAGCCGCATCCTCGGTGTCATTGAGCAGGAGGTGGGTGCGGCCGGATGCGACGTTCAACGGGTTCCGAAGGTCGTGGCTGACGATACTGACAAACTCGTCGAGGCGCTCGTTCTGGTGTTTCAGCTGTTGTTCGCGGCGCTTTCGTTCAGTGATATCGGTGTATATCCCGTACCCTTCCAGCTGACTGCTGTCATGCGTGACAATAGTGCTCCGGAACAGGTAGGTCCGGACCTCCCCTGATGCAGTCATCCGTCTGACCTCTTGCTCTGACTGGCCGGTCTGTTCCCACCAGTCTGCCCTGATAACCTCGGCGTCGGCTCCGGGCGGCGCGAGGAGTGCCCGAAGCTCCGTTCCGACTGCATCCGTCCGGTCGTAGCCGAACGAGTCCGCGAACGCTTCGTTGATCGACTTGACGTACGGTTCTCGTTGTTTAAACTCGACGACAACAGCCGGGTTAGGGATATTCCCAAGGAGCGCGTCAAACCGTTCTTGTGCCGCCAGTTGTACGCGGAGCTCACTCGCGACGAGCGCGATATATCCCTCGTTGTTGTGCTGGATTATATCACAGATATCCTGTGCATCCGTGCCGTTTATCTCCGTTTCGCCACCAATACCGAGGTCAGCCATTGCGTCGTCAACGATAGCCGACGCCTTTTCGATACCAACCGTTTCTGCGAACTTTGAAACGAGCCCTGTTCGATTCATCTGTTACTCCGGCAGTGCAAAGAGCACTGTTGTCGTGTTGTGAAAGCCGCTGAGTTGCCCAGCTTGCATGCACAGCTCCCCGTACGTCTCGAATCCAGCGACTGGGGCCGACAGGGTCGATGTGATCCCATCGACAGCCGATGAAAACGCGTCGTCGAAAAGAATCTGACGGCACGCACAGTCGTAGACGAACGCGCCAGCGATATTCCCGTCACACAGCGAAACAGCGTCTGCAGCAGCCTGCTCAGCGGACGCGATCTGGTCCGCTCTGTTGCCATGCATTATACGGAGGACAGTCCCCTCCGGAATATCAACGGCGAACTGCAGTGCGCCAGTCTCTTCAATCGCAGTCCGGGGCCAGCGTATCTTGTAGGTCTCGCCCTGGTCGATACCGAACAGGTATGCGACCATGAGCTTCCTGAGCTCCGCTGAACCGACTGGGACATCATCGACCGCTATTCCTGTTCTCTCCGCAACGTGGTCTCGAACAGCGTCTTTCCACACTTCGAACGCTGGTTCACCGTTGAGTTCGTGAACCACATTTCCGGAGACATCGGTTACCTCCCACGGCTCTGAGATGGGGGTGTGCCCGTGGTTGACGGTAATGACCGGACGCTTTTTCCCGGAGATGAGCACGAGAACGACTGCGTCCTCAACAACCGACGCATCGCAAAACACTGGCGTCGATTCCATTCGGAGACCGTCAGACGCCGCCCCACCTGCAAATTCGACATAGGGGCCAAGCCGTCGCTGGACCGACAGCGACAACTGTTCACCGACGCCCGCGAGCCCGTCGTGGAGGACAAGCGCTGACTGGTATGGTTCCTCGATGTTTTCCGGGAGCGACCGGACGGCGTCTCTGACAGCCCCGCGGGTGTTCTCGCTGAGACCGGTGGCCAGGGCCGTATCGAACCGGAACGAGTCACTGGTAACGAGTGTGACTGCCACGCCGGCGTCCATCGCTCGCTCTTCGGTGAACGTACCGCCGGCCGTACAGCCGACAACGGCTGTCTCATCGTCGACAAGGGCAGTTACGCCCGCCAGAACGGCTTCAGCATCGAACCCAGTGCTGGAAAACACCTGACAAAAGTCCACCCGATCGGCATCCAGTCGGTCACGAGCAGTGCTGGTCGCCTCTCGGCCAGCGCGCCGACCAGTGGTCGCCACTGACGTTCCTGTTGCGACCACCGTACTCGCGTCCGACTGGGACGGCATAGTACAACAGTTGTTGGCGTGGAAACCTATATACTCTCCCCAGAAGTATCAGATCTGATATTCATGCTGGCCGCCGTGGTCATGCCAATTCGATCAGGCAAGCGCCAGCGCGATGCCGAAGGTAAGCACCAGTCCGACCAGCAGTACGCCGAGCCCCGTGCCGACTTGAGACATCGTGAACGAGCTCTGTGGGGCCGTCGACCGAAGCGGCGGTTCTCGCGCGGGCAGTTCGACGTGTTCGGGGTCGTAATCCGGCCGGTCCTCCTCGTGGTGGTCGTCTGCCATGGTCGGTGCTTCTGGGGCGCCATACGTGTAGCTGTCGGATTCCCACTGCATATCGGCCAGACACTTGCACCAGTCGAAACGGTCAAACGGCGTTGCGTCGAACCCACAGGTATCGAATGACGCTTACGAAACGGATCATCCCCTGTATCGACGTGGACGTGGACGAGAACGGGGACGCGGCGGTGTACACAGGAGTCAACTTCGAGGATCTGGAGTACACCGGCGACCCGGTGGAGATGGCAAAGGCCTACAACGAGTCCGGCGCCGACGAGTTCGTCTTTCTGGACATCACTGCCTCCGCTGAGGGACGCGAAACGATGCTTGATACTGTCTCGGCCGTGGCCGACGAGGTGTTCATCCCGCTGACCGTCGGCGGCGGTATCCGTACCCGTGCCGACATCAAGGAGACGCTCCGGGCTGGCGCAGATAAGGTGTCGATCAACTCCGGCGCTATCGCCGAACCCGACCTCATCAATGAGGGCGCGGCGGCCTTCGGGAGCCAGTGTATCGTCATCTCCGTCGACGCCCGTCGGCGCTTCGACGAGGAGGGCGAGCACTACACCGAGGTCGACGGCGAGTCCTGCTGGTTCGAATGCACGGTCAAGGGCGGCCGCGAAGGGACCGGACTGGATGTCATCGAATGGGCCACCGAGGCCGAAGAGCGCGGCGCGGGCGAACTGTTCGTCAACTCCATCGACGCCGACGGGACCAAGGATGGCTACGACATCCCGCTGATGAAAGCCGTCTGTGACACCGTTTCGACGCCCGTCATCGCCTCCTCAGGCTGTGGTAGTCCGGAAGACATGGAGGAAGTGTTCGTCGACGCAGGCGCGGACGCCGGCCTCGCCGCCTCTATCTTCCACTTCGGCGAGTACTCTATCGCCGAGACCAAAGAGTATCTCGACAGCAAGGGGATTCCGGTCCGACTGTAACGCCGTCTCCGGCTTGGGGTCGCAATAGTAAACACACGTACCAGTCTCTCTGTATGCCGCAGTTTTCCCGACGCCTCAGATAGCATCGGTTTTCTCCGCGCCCCAAGGTTCCATGTCAGTTCTCACTGTTTGCGGGCATATCTTTTTTAGCTACTGGCAGGACCTGTCCACAGGGTGGATTGTATCTGTCGAGCCAACTGACCGACCGACTGCGGGGGACCGTCCCCAGAAAACCGCGGCACTGTGGCCTGGCATCGGGCAGGTTTTATTCGCCCACCACGGAGAATCAACAATGAAATGGCGGTGTGAATGGTGTGGCAAACCCCACGAGGAGAACGACCCGCCGTGTGATAACTGCGGCCACGGTTCTTTTGAGGAGGCCGTGACGCAGGTCAACGAAGAGGTCGTCGAGGGTGGGCCCAGATGGGTCTGTCTGGACTGCGGTCGCCAGCATCAGAAGAACTCTCCGCCGTGCAAACGCTGTGGCGGGAGTAACTTCGAGCGACGAGTGGGGCCACCGGAAGACGACCCGCTCGATGACATACAGACCGGCTGGCTGGACGTACTCGAGACGAAGTATGTGATCGGCTACGCCGCCGTAGCAGTGTTGCTCGGGCTCATCGTACTCGCCGCTGTGGGCGGCATCACGCTGCCGGGCTTTGCCGCTGAAACTCCCGCTGGTCCACCGCCGATTGCGTCCCCTGCTGGAAGCGGCGACACGGTCAACTCGTTCTCGATTGCCGATGTCGAGGACACATACCTTGACGTGTACAATGTCCGGCGGTCGGGCGTCGGCGGCGGAACCGTCTCACGGAACGCGACCATCGACGACGCTGCAGCCTACTACAACAAGGGCCGTGTCGATGCGAGATACGACAACGCAGAGCGGCCCACGCGGGAGGGCGTGTCCCGATTCGACCTCCCCTGTGAGCGCCCAGTCGTGGTCAGCTATGAGGTGGCCTACGACCGAACACCCCAGTCGCTCGACCAGTTCCAGAATGAGACGGCGCTGGCGACCGCACTCGTCGACAGCTACCTCGAGCGGGGCAACAGAATCCAGCGAGCGGACACCGGACTGGTTGGCCTCGACATCCACGTTGGTCCGGACGAACGCGTGTTCGTCACGTACATACTCTGTTAGAATTACGCGGCGGCTTCGAACGCGTCCGTGAAGTTGTCTGCTTTTTCGATGACGGCGTCGGTTCCGTCTTCGAGGGCCTCCAGCGCGTCGACGCCCTCCTCGGTCTTGATGGTCAGGACCGGGTCCGTCTGGCCACCGGACTGTTCCGGGTTCACGTCGTAGGTCGCCGCCGTGACGCCCTCTGTCTCCAGTAGCGCTCCCTTGATCACGTTCATGAACGTGTGGTCCTCACCGGCGATTTCGATAGAGAGTTCCGTGTCGGATTTGTCGATAACGCGAAGGTCCATACCCACTGTTTGGTCACCTGCGACCCATCAACGCTTCGCTTCCCGTCCGTAGTCGTCAGAGATGCCTCGAAAACGAGTGAAGTTCACACGAGCGCGTACACCATCAGGAAACCAAAGTAGATGAGGACGAGTGCGCCCAGTGCCTGGAGTCGGAACGTCGAAAGCGACTCTTCCTCCTCGTCGTGGGCTACCCGGAAGGCCTCGACCTCCTCGTCGTCGAGTTCGTTGGGATGGGCTAGGCCGCGGTGGAGCGCGAGCCAGGACTCGCGGGCGAACGGCCGGCCGCAGTACGAACAGCTGTAGGCCGTGGCGTCGGCCGGGACATCGTAGGCTGCTTCGTCGTCAGTACTTGTCGCTGCCGTATCGGCCGCTGGTTGGGTTGCTGTGTCAGTCATAGATGTGGGAGTGCCACCTCCGGCTGGGAGACGACCCAGAGGCTCGTCATCGTGTAGAACACCATAACCGCGATGAAGGGATACTGCGACCGAATCGCTTGCAGTCGCGCGGGAAAGAGGTCGTATGCGGCGGCGTGGGCCACCCAGATAGCGACCAAGTGACCGACGATGACCGACGCGAGCGCAACCGCGCCGAACCACGCCGGCAGGTCGATGGTCGGCACTACTGCCGGGTCCGCAAACGGCGACGTGAGCGCGACGGCCAGCGATGGGGCGAGCACGAGGAAGTACCCGAGGTAGTGCGCGAAGTGGTAGCCAACGGCGATAGCGACGAGCGGCGGCGCGAACCGCTGTGCGAGAACCGCTGGGGCCAGATACGTATCCGACATATCGCGGGAAAGCCGGACCGCGAGCCGATACACGCCGAGGAAGCCGGCGAAGCCGAGCCCGAGCGCGACTGGATACAGGAGGTGCGGCGGGACGCCGGCGTCGACGATCGGCGTCGTCAGGTCGCGCCAGGCCGGCGTCGTGACCAACCCGTCGTAGGTCGTGACCCACAACAGGGCGACCACGAAGGCGACTTCGTCCGGGCCGTCGACCAGCCGCGGCGTCGAGAGGTCCATGCCGGGAAGCCGAAGTCGAAGGCCGTCCTCGTCGCGGCCGATAGGCGCAAAGCGACCGTAGTAGCGGAACACCCGCTCCACCGGGTCAGCGTGGGCGAACCAGTCGTCGGGTCCGAACACGAGTGCGCCCGCAATTGTCAGCACGGTGTATCCGGCGACAACCGACGCAAGCAGTCGCGGCTGGTCGGCGAGCGGGCTGACGACCTCGACCCATACCAGCACGAGCAACCCACTGACGGCAGGCCACGACCCGACGCGGGCCGGGTAACTGCGGTTGAGCGACGGGAGGAGTTTGGCGAGCGTCTTGAATGGATTGAGCGTCGCCCAGCTGTTGCCTACGAGGTACGTCGTCATCGCGAGCCCGGCCCACCAGCCGACCCAGACGAGCAGTATTGCGAGATTCGTCCGGGCGTTCGTCGGTCCGAAGAAGCCCACGACGAACACCGCGGCGAGTCCGCCGAGCCCAACGAGTTGCCCAGCGAGCCGTAGGATGCCTTCGAAACCACCCGATAGCGGACGGCCCCAGTTGTGGATGCGCTCCACGAACGTCCGGTCGGTGACGAACGACGCCAGCAAGAACGACGCGCCGACGGCCGCACCACCGGTACTCAGGAAGAGCCACGTCGGTATCGTCAGCGACTCGCGGCCGCCGCCGGCGAGACTGCCGCCGTGTGCGCTTGCCGTCCCCGTCGCGGCCAGCCAGCCCAGTCCGCACACCACCAGCGCGACCGTACGACGCCTCCCAGATGTCATCGTCGGCAGTTGGGCCTTCGCCCTCGTGTAGCTTCCGGGATGTGGGCGAGCCACTCCTCGCCTGGGCTGGAGACGGAACGCACCGCAGGGAATTGGATGGGCTTTTAGTATTCCGTTCGCAAGGGCCCTAGTATGAGTGTCTCCGATGAACACGCGGACGACGGGCACGGGGAGCATCACCTCCCGGCGACGGAGGACTGGCCCCACGGGTTCGGTGAGGCCAGCTGGTGGCCCTTTGTGACGGCAATCGGTGGTTCGGGCATCTACGTCAGCGCGGCCCTGCTCGTGCTCTCGATGGGCGAAAACGCACTTGTCAGCCAGACGGTCGGGGCGGGAGCGATGGCCGGGAGTGTCGGCCTCTTCCTCGTCGGCATCTACGGCTGGCTGTACCACGCCTTCGTCTCGGACTTCTGGGAACGCGGGACGGACTACCACTCGGACAAGACGCTGAAGTTCGCCATGCTCCTGTTCCTTGGGAGCGAAATCGCCACCTTCGGCGCTGGCTTCGTCTACTACTTCATCGTTCGTGGCGGCGAGGTCTGGACACAGGCGGCCGTTCCTGAGGTGTTCGGCTCACTCGTGATCGTCAATACGCTGCTTCTGATCGCCAGTTCGGTGACGCTGCACTACAGTCACATCGCGCTCCGGAGCGGGAACCGGAGCCGGTTCCTGAAGCTGCTGGGCGCGACGCTGCTACTGGGAATCGTCTTCATCGGCGGCCAGGTGTACGAGTACTACGAATTCATCGTTCACAAGGGCTTCAGCATCGGCGGTGGCATCTACGGGTCCGCATTCTACGGGCTGACGGGCCTCCACGGCCTCCACGTCACGATGGGTGCTGTCCTTCTGGGTATCGTCTTTATTCGCGGGTACTACGGTCAGTACTCGGCTGAACGGCACACCTCCGTCTCGACGGCATCGATGTACTGGCACTTCGTCGACATCGTCTGGATCTTCCTCGTCGTCGTGCTCTATATGGGCGCGAACCTGGTGTAGGTCGCCGACGAGCTTTAGACGGCTGCCACTCGTTTCACACGCATGGACCGGCTAGATGTCAGCGGGAGCTTCGACGTACACGAGTACCGACACGGGCTCAAGCTGCTGAAAGACGACCGCGGGACGATGACCCTGTCGAACCGGAAGGGGTTCGCCTGTCCGGCCTGTGGCAACGAGTTCGAGACGCTCTTTATCAGCGAAAAGCGGACGAACACCTTTGGAGACCCCGGGTCGCCCTTCTGTCTCGTTCGGACTGACGACCAGCTACTGGTCCTGACACATTGAGCCGTGTCGACCCCGGTAACAAGGCTTATGCCAGCCCATCCGATTCGGTGAGGTATGCATCGGATTGTCCCTGCGATTGGTCTTGCTGCTCTCGTCGTTCTCTCCGGGTGTGTGACAGCGACGGTTGACTCAACAGTGGCCGCGGACGGCACTGTTTCGGAGTACGACCTGACCCTCGAAATGTCCCCATCTGTGTACGACGGCCTGCAGAGCCAGGCCCAGCAGGAGGGCTATGACTCGGTCGAAGGCTACCTTCTGGCCGACGTGAACACCAGTCGGATGTCGAACTACACGTACGATCAAGAACTGGAGGGTGAGAACGTCACACTCTCGATGACATTCACGGACTGGAATCCCGGCCCCGAGAGCGACGTGTCGGTAAACGCGAGCGAGGGCAACGTCACGTACGAAGACCGGACATTCGTCACTGCGAACGAAGATACTGATGTGGCCTTCGGCAACGGTGTCGCGGTCGAGTATCAGCTGACAATGCCCGCTGACATCTCGTCCTCGAACGCTGATATCGTTCAGAACGAGACCGCTGTCTGGGAATACGCGGCTGACGAACCGGTCGAGGAACCGATCCGCGCGACCAGCCCCGCGCCGTCGTCGGCCTTCGGCCCCGGAATGGGGATTCCTGTCGCCGTTGTGGCGCTGCTCGGGGCCGCACTGCTGGCCAGTCGAGACTGAGTAGCTGAGAGCGTCCCGCACGCATTGTTTTTCCCCCCAGCGTCGACAGACTCTGGCCGGGTGGCTAATACAGTTCTAAATGTTGCAACGAGCGATACCGCTAATATATCCGATATTTTATAATGCGGGTTTATTGTCGTTTCGTCCGGATACAGGACGATGCGCGCAGCCAGACTCCACGAGTACACGCACGATATGTCGGACGGACTCTCGATAGACGACGTAGATGCGCCACAGGTTGCATCCGGAGATGATGTCATCGTCGAAGTCGAGGGGGCCGGCTGGTGCCAGACTGACAACCACATCATCGAGGGAATGTGGGAGCAGTACGTCCCGCAGGACCTCCCGATGACACTGGGCCACGAGAACGCCGGGACAGTCATCGAAACGGGCGACGACGTTGACATCGTCGCTGAGGGCGACCAGGTCATCTGTCATCCGGTCCAGACCTGTGGCACCTGCCGACCGTGCCGGCAAGGGGAGACGATGTACTGCGAGAACGACGCGTTCAACGGCCTGACGACGGACGGCGGCTTCGCCGACCAGTTACTGACCAGCGACCGGTCGGTCATTCCCCTGCCCGAGGGCGTCGACCCGGCCGACATCGCCCCGCACGCCGACGCCGGCATCACGGCCTACCACGCGGCGAAGAAGGCCGTCAACGGGCTCAACCCGGGCGACACCGCTGTCGTTATCGGCATCGGCGGCCTCGGCCACATCGGCCTCCAGTGTCTCGACGCGATGTGTGCCGCTGACCTCGTCGCTGTCGACATCAAGCAGTCCGCCCGCGACCTCGCCGACGACCTCGGCGCACACTACACCATCGACCCCGAAAGCGAGGACGTCGCCAGCGAGGTCGAAGCCATCAGCGACGGCGTCGGTGCCGCACAGGTGCTTGACTTCGTCGGGGCCGACGAGACGACGGCGCTCGCGCCAGACATCTGTGCCGCCGGCGGCGACCACCACATCATCGGCTACGGCGGGCACATCCACGAACCTGCTCAGGCGCTCGTCAACGGCGAGTTCGCCTATCAGGGTAACATCGTCGGTCAGTACACCGAACTGCAGGAACTGGTTGCGCTCGTCGACCGCGGCGCGGTCGACCTGCACACGACCCAGTACGACCTCGGCGACGTGAACACCGTCGCACAGATGCTGGAAGACCGGGAGATTGACGGCCGAGCAGTCATCACACCCTGAAGCGTCTGTTCGCTTCTTGAACTGCCTGCGTTGCGGTGCCGTATCGCCGAACAGGGCACCCGCCTTTCGGCTTACCGACCGTCCGCGCGGGTCTGCTCCGTTTCGTCTGCCAGATCATGATAGCGTCTGAGAAACGCGTCTCGGCTTACGGTCCCGGCACCGGCCGCTTCGAGCCGGTCTTCCAGACCAGTCCGGCTGAAGTGACAGTACCCTCGGTAGCAGGGCTTGCACAGGTACTCAAAGGACTTGTCGTCGCGGTTCCAGCGGTCGCCGTACTTGTCGTATTCGCGGGCATTCGACCGAGCAACCGTGTCACCGCAGGCGATGCAACAGACCTCTTCATCGGTGTCGCGGTGCCAGGCGTTTCTGAAATCCATTAGGACCACACTCCCTCTGACTGCCCACACATATGTCCATCGTGGCGCTCTCGTGAGCACACCGCAGTACCCGCCGGTAGTCCGTACTGTGTGACCATCGTTTACAACCGGATGTTCTGTCCAGCGCCCTGTTGCCGTATTGCATCACTGACGAGGGTCGTTTTTATATGGCTCGTGCGACATCGCTATGCCAGCGACGCAGGACCGACGGCTGCTGACAGGCTGTCATAGGTATGAAAACTACTTGTCAAGGCGGCACTGGAAAGGGGAAGCCGGTGGAAGATTGTGAACCACGGTCGGAGCAAAGCTCCTCCCTGATTCAAATCCCACAGTAGCTTTCGCTCGTCACGTTAGTTCCTCGCAGAAAGCCGGTGGAGGGATTTGAACCCTCGGCCTAATCCTTACGAAGGATTCGCTCTGCCAGTCTGAGCTACACCGGCGCGTCGCTCGCGTACATCAGTTGTTGGACGCATAACCGCAATAAGGATTGCGAATTGGGGCTACCGAGAGGAACGTTCTCACTCCTCTCGGGACCCGACGACGGTGACCGGGTCGTCCGCCTCAAGCAGGACCTGCTGGGACACGCTCCCGAACACGGCCTTGCCGGTCGGCGACCGCTTTCGCGACCCCATGACGATCTGGTCGGCGTCGAACTCGTCGGCCAGCTCGACGATGCCGTCGGCCGGCGGCTGCTGACCCTCGGCCAGTTGGACATCGACGTTGTGGTCCTTGAGGTAGTCACGCACGAGTCTGACTGTCGAGATCCGCTCGACGTTGCGTATCTCCTCGGGCGCTTCTGCCTCCTCCTTGGTCAATGCGTGTGTGATCACGGCCTCGATCTCGGTCTCAGCAGACGGTAGCTCCGCGACGAAGGCGGCCTGGCCGCGAGCGCGGTCCTCATCGGCGTCGACGGGAACAAGTATTGTGTACATATTTTACCCTCCTAGATACAAGCGTCCGACTTCCTCGTCGTTAAGCAATTCGGTCCCCGTACCGGTGATGATAATAACTGTTCGTTTCAGCGTGTCAGTCGAACGTCGAGGACGATGTTGTGTTCCTTCGGGGCATACGACCGGACAGTGTGGCGCGTTTCGACCGTCACGTCGTAGGCTGGCTCCGCAGCCGCCCGGATCGCTTTCTCGCCGGGCCCGAACAGGTCGTCCTCGTGCTGGATATCGTAATAATGAACCACACATTCGTCGGCCGCCAGCCGGACAGCGGTCTCCAGAAATTCGTCGGCGCTGTGTGGCAGGTTCATCACGACGCGGTCGGCCCAGTCCTCGTACTCGCCGGCCACCTCGCGTACGTCACCACAGATACCCGTCACGCGGTTGAAGACGCCGTTACGCTCCGCGTTTGCCCGGAGATACTCGATCGCCGTCTCGTTGATGTCGGTCCCAACGCAGGTCGCCCCGCGTTTGGCGAACGGAATCGCGAACGGGCCGACACCGGCAAACATATCGAAGGTCTGCTCGCCCTCGCTGACCTGCTTGGTGACGCGATGGCGTTCCGTCGCCAGCCGCGGCGAAAAGTACACTTCGGCGAGGTCGAGGTCGAACGTACAGCCGTACTCTCGGTGGGTGACTTCTGTTCCTTCACCAGCAAGTATGTCCCAGTCCCGGACCCGCTGTTCGCCTTTGATCTTCGATGCGCGGTTCAACACCGCTCGCACGGGCAGGTCCGAATCCATGATCGCATCGGCGATCATTCGGGCTCGCTCGTCATCATCTTCATCGACAATCGCGACATCACCGATGCGCTCGTAGCTCGGGTCGAAGTCGAGGGCGTCCGCCGGCATCGTCTGGCCCTCGCGGACCGGTGGGTCTGCCTCGACAACGGTGAGGTCCGACGGCACCGCTGTGGGGTCGGTAACAGGAACGTACAGCTGCCCGTCGACAACCGTGATGTCATAGCCGTCGTCGACGAGGTTTGCCTCGGCGAGGCGCTGGCGCGTCTCTTCGCCGGCCTCACGGGGAACGCGAACGCAGGGAACGCCCATACTCCCCCTCCCCGACCACGGGCGGTAAGCCTGACGCTTCGCGCCCTTTATCCCCGGCCGCGACCCACTTCAGATATGCTCACATTCGTCGGGCTGGGCCTCTATGATGAGCGCTCGGTCACGGTCGCGGGCCGCGACGCCATCCGGGACGCTGACCGGGTGTTCGCCGAATTTTACACGAGCCGGCTGATCGGTACTGATATCGAAACGCTGGAGGACACACTGGAGACGAGTATCGAACGCAGAGACCGAGCCGGCATCGAGCAGGACCCTGAGCCGATTCTCGAAGCCGCCGAGAGCGAACACGTCGTCTTCTGTACCGCCGGGGATACGATGGTCTCGACGACACACGCTGACCTCCGGCTTCGGGCCGAGGACCGTGGTATCGAAACCCGAATCGTTCACGGGACGACCGCCCAGACTGCTGCCGGCTCGCTGACCGGCCTGCAGAACTACCGCTTCGGGAAGGCTACGACCCTTCCGTTCGAGGACGCACACGGCGGTGACGGCGTTCCGGACAGCGTCGTCGCTACCATCGAGGACAATCGAGACCGGGACCTGCACACGCTGGTCTACCTCGACATCAAAGTCGACGACCCCCACTGGGAGGACAGCGATGACACGTACATGACCGCCAGTCAGGCCGCCACCATGCTGTCGGAGCCATTCCCGGACACACTCGGGGTTGTCGTGGCCAGGGCCGGCAGTCCAGACCCATTAGTGGCCGCTGACACGCTCGATGAACTCGCTACGCAGACGTTCGGCGACCCGCTACATCTGCTCGTCATTCCCGGTTCGCTCCACCCACTTGAGGCGGATACACTGGAGTCAGTTGCTGGAGCAGCGTTAGAATAGCGAGCGTCGGTTCCGCGACGCAGTTCAGTCGTCACCGGGCGTCGCAGGACCCGACTCCGACTGGTCCTTTTCGAATGTCGTTCCAAGGTCGTACTCGGTTCCAGTCACCAGAAACAGGAGGTCTTCGACGATAACGGTGAGCTCCGGTAGCTCCCGCATCAGTACCCACGTCAGCCCGACGAGGACGATGACTGAGCCGAACTGCGCCAGCATCCGGTCGACGATGTAGTAGGATACCAGCTGTGCGTCGCTAAGGCCGAACAGCGCCATGACCGTTCCCGGGAAGAACTGCGCTTTCTGGAGGCCAAATGCCAGCGCGATCCCGAGGTTCCGAATGAGGTTCAACACGTAGATGATGCCGACGGCCACGACCAGCACGCGGAGTTTCCGCCGCCACGGTGCCTTGACTGCTAGTATTCCGCCGGCGAAGATGGAGATGCTGCCGATACCTGTACAGGCCAGAATGATAGTGTACGTTATCGGCCGCTCGTTCCCGTCGAACCAGAACGTGTTCTCGTAGGGGTACTGCTTCGACGCGATGTCGATGCCGTTGTGCGAGAGCCCGTCCACCACCATCGGGTCGTACCCGATGAGCGTCATCAGGAAGACGACCTGATCGGTGACGACTTCGATGATTGTCTGGCGGAGCGGTCCAATGGTGAGGAAGGGCACGTAGATGACGCCCATGATACCGATGGCACGGGTCAACACCAGCAGCGACTCCCGGCCGTTCCAGAGTAAGTAGCCGGTGTACAGCGACAGGGGCACGGCGATGACGCTTCCCAGTCCCTCGACGACGCTTTTCTGTATCAAAATGAAGTGTGGTGCCAGAACGAGCCAGTACGCTGCGAACAAAACCCAGCCGACCGTCCCGACTGGGCGGGCAAGTTCTTCGTCGTACTGGGCGACGGCTACGCTTCCGAGAAACGCCGCAAGAACGAGCCACATCAGCGGTTCCGAGACCGTGACCGGGTCGAACGACAGTCCAGCGATGTCGACACCCGTCTGCAGGACTGTCTCACTCATTGCCTGTACGTTAGCCAAACCGGCGTATATGTTTTGTCGTTGCGCTACTGTGCGGTGTCGTCGTCGTCAGAACGAGTCAACGACAGCGCCGCCGCTACCGGCGTAGCACGCAAAAGAAAGAACGGTGTTCAGAGACTGGAGCGATTCCAGTTAGTTGTCGCGTCGGACGGCGAGGAGCGCAGCAGCGACGAGCGCGATGAGCGCGATGGCTGCCGTGAAGCCGGGACCGGACGCTTCCGTGGTCTCAGCTTCGTCGGTTCCGGAGTCCATGGTGGTGGTCTCCTCAGTCTGCTCCTCGGTTTCCGGCGGTTCGGTTTCGGTTTCCGTCGGCTCTTCCGTGGCCGTCGGCTCTTCCTCGGTGCCAACAGTCACGTTCGCACTGTCCGTAACGGCGGAGCCGTTAGCGGTGTACGGACCGTCAGCGCCAGGGAAGTCGTACGCTTCGTTGCCGTTGGTGTCGAGGTGCGGCATTGCGACCGCAGTGAAGTCCTCGTCCATCGGCTCGTCGAGCGTGATCGTGATGTCCTCGTGGCTGCCTGCCTCGAGGTACTCGGAGCTCCCGACGACGTCGCCGGATGCGTTACCGGCGTGGACTGCGATGAAGCCACCGGCGGACAGCTGCGCGCTGTCGACGACGACTTCGCTACCGTCGGATTCCTGGTCACTGATGCTCACGGTGGCCGTGGCCGCATCGGTGAGCTGTCCGTCTTCCTCGTCACCCAGCTGGTCACCGTTCGTGTCTAGGAACTGTGCAGTGAAGTTCGTACCAGCCGACTGGTCGCTGAAGTCCACTGCTGCAGCGAACGTCCCATCAGCGTTGACCGTCGTTTCAGGTCGCTCAAGGAACGGGTTGGATTCGCTTTCGGATTCGACTTCGACCTCGATCTCTGCACCAGGCGCAATCGAGGTTGTGCCAGTGATCTGCTGGTCAGCAGCAGCCTGTGCCGTCACAAGACCGTTAGTCGTATCGATGGATGCATCCCGTTCAACGACGCTGTAGTCGTCGTCAACACCATCGTTATCATTTTCGAATGCACCGTACGGCGTCACGGTGAAGTTGGCCGTAATCTCGTCGGTGTCATCCTGACTGCGGATAGAGTTGCCGCCATCGTACTTTGCCAGTGCCGTTTTCACTGCAACGAAGTACGTGTTGTTGTCAGGGTCGTCGACAACGACCGTGTTCGTGTCGTTCAGGACTAGCTCCTCATCGTCGGTGTTTGCACCAACGTTGGTCTTTTCGACCGAGAAGTTCAGTGCGTTCGCCCCGTTGGTACGGCTAGCGTCCTCGGAGATGGTGTTTTGCGCACCAGCCGCTAGGAATGCCTGCGTGGCATCATTCGAGTTGTTAACCTCCTGCTGGTATTCGAGGGCACCCTCGACACCAGAGGCAGTTATTTGATGGACGACAATCGACTTGTTCGCGATTTCGTCCGACTGCGTCAGGTTCTGACCGATACGGTCACGAATATCGATGTCATCGTCGTCAAGTTCGGCGTCGCGAGGTGCAACCCAACTACGCATACTCTCGGTCGAGCGCTCGCTCAGTCGGAGCGTCCCGACAGCATCAGCACTGCCGCTCTGAGACGCGCCTGCAGTGACGTTCAGGTTGTAGCTGGAAGCTTCGATTGTCTCGTCATCGAGACTCTTACGGTCTTTGGCGAAGCTGCCAGTCTCGACGACGTTGTTGATTTCGTCGTCGCCTTCGACGAAGAGCACGTCACTAGCCGAAATGGTATTACCGTCGGTCGTGCTGCCGGCCAGTCCAGCGAGGTAGCTGTTGAACGAGACAGTAACTTCGCCGTCACCGTCGTCGTCGTCGATAGTTCCGGAGATGGCGTAGTTGTCGTCGTCGTCGTCGCCGACGAAGACAACAGCTTCGTCTTCGTTATCAAGCTGGTATGTGATGTTGACCACGTCACCGCGCTCGTCGGTCACAACGCTGCTCTCGAAGCCGGCGTCGCCGTCTTCAGATTCGGAGACGTTGATCTGGTCGGTACTGACCGTGATGTTGGTCTGTCGGTCAGTGACTTCGACCGTGTACGGGCCATCGTCAGCGTCGAAGCCGGATGTCTGGTTGAT
>NZ_JAAOHT010000073.1:0-7873 GCF_011440255.1 Haloarcula sp. JP-Z28
CGACGACTTCGACCGGTTCGTCCTCACTCTCGGACTCGAACTCCTCGCTGCTGCCGCCGCGTTCGAGATACAGCATCACGCCGGCGACCGCCAGCACGACCCACGAGCGCCAGTTCGCCAGGTTCAGCGTGTAGCCGATGCCGAACGGCTTCTCCACCAGCATGTCATCGCCCGGCTTCCAATAGGCCGACACCAACCGCTTGAGGCTCGGTCGTTCGAAGTTGTACGGCACGCCGAACAACGTTCCCGACTGGGGTTTTTCTGCCATACCGATTCCTATTCGGGCCGAGGTTAAACCATTTGTCCACCACCTTTTTCGACGGGGGCATCGCGCTCGCTCCCGGCGAGCGCTCAACCCCCGTCTAAAAACGTCCTCAGAAGTCGGAGACTTCTGATGGGCTGCACAAGAGCTCCGCTCTTGTGAACGTGGGCGAAAAAGGCGCGAATCGCGGAGCGATTCGCGTGAAACCGCGGCCGAAGGCCGCGGTATGCTTGCTCCGCTGACCGCAACTCAGCACCGCCCTTGGTTCCTATCCTACTGATACCGGCCCCGACCCTCGATGTCGTCGAGGCTGGCGAACACCGTGTCGGCGTGGTCGCTCTCGGTCCGGTAGGCGTCCTCGGCAGCCGACAGCAGCGTCTCGGGATCGTCCGCGGTCCCGGCGAGCGACTGGGCGAGGACGTGGAGGTCCATCGCGTGGTCCTCGGCCTCCTGCGTGTAGTAGCCGAGGCCGAAGTCGATCAGGAACGTCTGGTCCGCCTGTTCGTCACGACCACCGACCCGGACGTTCCGTGTCGTCGGGTCGCCGTGGACGAAGCCGGCGTCGTGGATGCGAGCGAGCCAGCGACCTACGTCCGCGACCCGCGCCTCGGACAGCCCCTCGCGGAGGTCCGCGTCGCCCACCCGCTGGAAGACGATACGAGATTCCTGCGGGTCCACGTCACGGACAAGCGGCGTCGGGACGCCGTGTCGGCGCGCCTCGCTGGTGAGGCGGGCTTCCTGCCGGGTCCGCTCAGTTCGGAGGCGTTCGTCCAGTGTCGGATGGCGGTAGCTCCGGGGGACCCGCTCCTTGATGACTCGGTCACCGTCGAAGCGGACGGTCGCCTCCGCGCCCTGGACTTCGTCGTCCGCCGCCCGATAGCTGTCCACCGACTCTTCGGTCCCGCGCCAGGTGACGGCCACCTCGTCGGGCCGGAAGTTCGAGTCAATCTGTGAGTCTTCGATAGCGATGGTGTCGCCGGCCGCGTACATCTTCGCGCCGAGTATGGCTATCATCCCCGCGTTGTCCCGCAGGAAGCGATTTTCGGGGGCGTAAAACGTTGCGCCGCGTTGCTCGCACATCTCGCCGAGCATCCGCTGGAGACGGTCGTTCTGGCCGACGCCGCCGCCAAGCACCAGCTCGTCAGCGCCGGTCAGCGACAGCGCCCGCTCGGCGACTTCGGTTAGCATCGCGAAGATGGTCTCCTCCATGCCGCGGCAGACATCGTCTACTGGAACACCGCTATCGACGGCCTGCTTGGCGGCGCTCATGATGCCCGAGAAGGAGAAGTCCATCCCCTTGACGACGTAGGGCAGTTCGTGGTACTCGCCGTCGCGGGCGTGCTGTTCGACCTTCGGTCCGCCGGGATGGGACCAGCCGATGTGGCGGGTGAACTTGTCGATAGCGTTACCGACGCCGGTGTCCATCGTCTCGCCCAGCACGCGGTACCGGCCGTTGCGGTAGCCCAGGATGTGGGCGTTCGCGCCGGAGGCGTTCAGACACACCGGCGAATCGAAGCCCGAGCGGTGACGGCCCACTTCGAGGTGGGCGACCATGTGGTTCACGCCGACCAGTGGCACGTCGAACCGTTGGGCGACCGCCCGAGCGGCTGTGGCGACGATACGCAGGCAGGGGCCAAGTCCCGGGCCACGAGCGAAGGCGACGGCGTCAATCGGCGCGCTGTCGTTTCCGTCCCCGCCGGCGCGTTCGTGTGCGTGCTCGATGGCCGTCTCGACGACGGTCGGGATGGCTTCGCCCATATGCTCGGCGGCCTCGCGCGGGTGGATGCCGCCGCTGTCTGGCGCGTATGCGTCCGTCTCGATGAAAACGTGGTCGTCGTCAGTTACCTGCGCTGGGTCCGGCGTCTCGAACACCGAAGCACTGGCTGCCCAGGCGGTACCTTCGATACCCAGAATACGCATCGGGCGGCCTTACTTCCACTCGGTGTAGCCGCACTTGCCGCAGTGCTGGCGGTCCTCGTGCTCGGCGAGGACGGTGTCGCCGCACCGGGGGCAGGTCTCGCGGTCGAGTTCGCCGTCGTCGCTGTAGTACTCGTTGTGTGGCATCTATGCTTCCTCCGCTTCCTCTTCGCCGTCGGCGACGATCTTGTTGCGTTCGAGCATGTGGTCCTGCTCGACGTCGCGAGCGTACTCGGGGTTGTCGTAGACCTTCGCGTAGCCGACCGTCTTCCGCATGCCGAACTTGGTGTCGAGCTTGTGGATGACGACTTCTTCGGCATCCTTGTTCAGCGTGGCCGCAAGAGAGTCGCGGACAGAGAGACGGGAGGGGGTGGCTTCGTCGTGGACGACCTCGAACCGGACGTCCGTGCGGTGCAACATGGGATTCTCGTCTTCTTCGATGATGTCGATATCCATGGTTCGTTGTCCGTATCTACCCGCCGAAGCGCGTAAAAGGATTTCGAAGCGGTTGACGCCGCCTCGGCGGCTGAGCGTCCGCGATTCCGTGTCACCGAGCCGTACCGTGATTCGGCGAGGAACGGGAACGCGCTGTAGCGGCACGCTCCGACCGTTACAGTCCTGATAAAGCGATAGCGGCTGGACGCCGACCCTTACTGCTCGCCCAGCTGTGCGAGGAGGTGTGAGAGATGGATTCGCTCGTTGGCCGCGTCGACGAGCGCCATGTCCGTCTCCCCGGCCATGGTGTGAATTTCGGCCAGTCGATCGCCGGAGTAGCGTGACCGGGCCACCGCCAGTATGTCGTCGAGGATGTCGGACGCGCCATACCCCTCGTCGACGAGCAGGTCGTCGAGCGTCGACCGCGCGTCGGTAAAGCGCCCGTCTTCGGCCGCGTCGATCATCTGCTCGACCTGGTCGTCGGCTTCGACGGCGTTCAGCGTCTCGAACGCGGCGTCCATCGTCACCTCGCCCTCGGCTTCGGCGGTCGTCTGGGCGGCCAGCACTGCCGTCCGGAGGTCCCCTTCCGCGTACCCGGCGACGTACTCGATGCCGTCGTCGTCGTGGTCGACGCCCTCTGCGGTGACGATATCCTCCAGTACCGACGCCGTTTCCTCGTGGGTCGGCTCGCGCATCACGACCGGGAAACACCGCGAGCGAATCGGCGGGATAACAGCCGAGGGCTGACGCGTCGCGATGACGAATTGCGTCGCTTCGTAGTACTGCTCCATCACCCGACGTAGCGCCTGCTGGAAGTCTTCGCGCATCCCCTCGGCGTTGTCCAGCAGAATGGTCTTGTAGCTGCCCGACACCGGCGAGTAGCTGGCGGACTCCTTGAGCACGTGGTTGATGAGGTCGGCCTTCGAGGACTCGCGCCGTCGCTTGCTGTCGATGAACGACGCGAACCGCGGGTCGTTCGAGACCTCTTTTTTTGTCATGCCGAACACGTCGGCCATGTTGAGTTCGGTAAAGTCCGCGTCGGGATTCTCGTGGACCTCCCGGGCAAAGGCCCGGACAGCGGCCGTCTTCCCGCTTCCCTTCGGGCCGTGGACCAGAAGATTCATCGGCTCCTCGATGGCTCCTTGCAGGTGCTCGCGGGCCTTCGGCTGGCGGATATCCGACAACTCCGGGGCGTGTGTCTCCGTCCACAGCGGCGCGTCCATCTGTTGGCTCTGGGTATGCCCGGCCCCGACAAGTATCCCGCGGTCCGCGGGTTGTGTCGCTCATAGCGGTAAACGACAGAGTGGAGTGTGCCGGCCGGGAATTGAACCAGACTCAGACGTTCCGGGTCGCTCACTGCGTTCGCTTTCCGGGCTGCGACTGATAGGGTGCAATTCCCGGCTACTGCATTTACTGATCGCGAATTACTCGCAGCAAAATGCGCCGGCCGGGAATTGAACCCGGGCTATTGCCTTGGGAAGGCAATGTCCTACCACTGGACCACCGGCGCTCGTTGCAGTCGCGCCGAGGCTCGCGGTTCCTGCGGAACCGTTCACCACCGGCGCGCTGTGGTAGACTGCAGGTCGGTCGGACCTGCGAACCCCGTACCGAACTGTCAACAGCGACTGCACTTGAACGTAGCGTTTTGACTGGACGCGTGTCCGAAAATATCAGGTCGATAGATGGGTATTAGTTCCGTCCGTCCAACTAGAAGACATGGCAACGGCCGAATCCATTGTCCGTGCCGATGAGCCGCTGAACCTGACGTTCTCCGAGGCTGAGTTGGAGGCGCACCGCGACCATATCACCTCGTTCATCGAGGCACAGGTCGACGCCGCCGGTGTCGACACCGTGGTGATGGGGCTCTCGGGCGGCATCGACAGCACGCTCGTTTCGCATCTGGCCGTCGAAGCGCTTGGCCGTGACGCCGTTCACGGGCTCGTAATGCCCAGCGAGGTCAACCGGGCTGACAACATGAGCGACGCCGAGCGGGTGGCTAACGACCTGCTCGGCATCGAGTACGACGTTATCGAGATCAATCCGCTGGTCGACACGTTCCTCGATGCATACCCCGACGCCGAGGGCGACCAGCTCGCCGTCGGCAATCTCCGTGTTCGCTGTCGGGCGGTGCTAAACTATCTCGTCGGCAACCACGAACAGGCGCTGGTCCTTGGGACCGGAAACCGCAGTGAGGCACTGGTCGGCTACTACACGAAATACGGTGACGGTGCGGTCGACTGCCACCCCATCGCGGCGCTGTACAAGCAACAGGTCCGACAGCTGGCGAAACACGTCGGCGTCCCCGACGACCTCGCCGAAAAGACCGCCAGCGCCGAGATGTGGGCCGGCCAGACCGACGCCGACGAGATGGGGATGGACTACGACACGCTCGACTCCATTCTCGCCCTGCACATCGACGGCGGTGTTCCGGCAGCCGGGACAGCCGACCAGCTCGGCGTCCCGCTCGATGTCGTCGAGACTGTCCGTGAGATGTACGAATCGAGCGCCCACAAGCGAGCGATGCCGCCGGGTCCGGACCCGCTGTACTGAGTCTGTTTTCGTTTCAGTCGCTATCGAACCGGGTTCTCCGGGCCGCGACCCAGATACTCCGAGAGGAACGCGTGGACCGTTTCGGCGTCGTAGCTGTCTATCGTTAGCTCGTGCTGCCACGCCGTCACAACGTAGGTCGCCCGTGGGTCGTCGTTGGGGTTCGGAACGGCGACGACGCTCCGCCAGGTGCCGGTATGAACACTGGAAAACTCCCGGAGGCTCTGTCTGGCTTCGGGGGAAATCTCGTCGGGGTCGTAGTAGACGATGACCGCGCCGTGTTCCAGCGTATGGACGAGTGAACCGAGCAGCGGCGTCGCTTCGTAGAAGCCTGCACTCACCGTTGACGCATAGTGTGTCCCGGAGAGTGGCGGGACTCGCTGGTAGTCGATAGCACTGCCTTCTTCGACATGGTTGTTCCCCCGGTCCGGGAACTGTTCCACACTGGACAGTCGGTCACTGTCGCCGGTGTCGTCCAGTGACGACGCTTCGACCCCGGTGGCCTCGACCGCGGAGAGCGGCTGTGCACCTGTCGTCCCGACCAGGTCCGCGTCACTTCCGCTGCCGCCGTCGCCACCGCTCAACTGAGTCACGTACACTGTGAGCCCAATAGCGAGCACGACGACGACGCCGATAACAATCGGCCCGACCGGGAGGGCGTTCCCCTCTTCGCCACCGGTATGCTCTTCGACGCGCCGTCGATCAATCGCGCCCAGTTCGCCGTCGTGGGCGTCGTCGAGATGGTCAAGGTAGGTGTCGTCGCCGTCGAACGATTCCCCGCAGTACTCACAGTCGACCATTGGCGGTCCGTATGCGAGGCGTCGTCTTGTACCCTTTCCTACTCGGTCTTCGCGTTGAGGTCGGCGAAGGCCTGCTGCTCGCGGCGCTCCTGTGTTTCCCTGTCTGCATCGTCTCGCATCCGTGCTTTCAGCACTCGAAGCGCGTCCGCGTCGACGGCTGCTATCTCTTCAGCGACAGCCCGAGGCTCCGCAGTCACCCGTGAGACCAGCCCCATCTGCAGCGCCGTCTCGGCGTCAAGCGTTCGGCCGGAGAGTGCGATGTCGAGCGCGTCGCCGGTCCCGACGATGTCGGGGAGCCGCGCCGTCCCGCCCCACGCGCCGAACAGGCCGAGCTTGACCCCTGTTTCCGCCAGCGTCGCGTCGGGCGTTGCCACACGGATATCACAGGCCAGCGCCAGTTCGACGCCGCCGCCCCGTGCTGCGCCGTCGATACCGGCAACAACAGCCCCGTCGTAGGATTCCAGTGCGTGAGCGACGCGCTGGCCCAGCGCCGCGAACGCTTCGGCGCTCTCTGCATCGAGGGCCTTGACCTCGTCTAAGTCCGCGCCGGCACAGAACGCCTCGCCAGCGCCATGGAGATACAGCACTGGTTCGGTCGCTGACTCGACGGCTGCTTCGAGGTCACGTAGCGCCGCACTGGTGAGCGCATTGCGCTGGTCGGGCCGGTCAAGCGTCAGGGTCCGGATACCATCGCCGTTCGTGGTCTGTACCATGGCTGCTGTGACTCTGCGGTTTCCAAAGGTCTTTGCCCTTCCCGTCGCTAGACCCTCATAATGGAGGAAGTGGCGGCAGTTCGCCGAGCGGCGTTGGCGGCAGTCGACGATGTCGAGCCTGACCGGCTTCACGAGCGGATCGACGCTCGCCTTGACGACGCGTCGCTGGCGCCCGGCGTCCTGACGCTCGTTAGCGCGGGCGCAACCAGCGACCCACCGGTTGACCTGGCTGACGGCGTCGCCGACAGAGCCGCCGGCGTCCAGCTTATCTACGAGGGGCTCTCGCTTACTCGTCAACTGGCCCACGACGACCCCTGGGTCAACGGCAACCGCGATACGGCCGACTTGGATATTCTCATCGCGGACATCCTCGTCTCGCGTGGCTTCTACCTGCTCGCCAGAACCGAAGCCGCCGATGCTGCCGTCTCTGTCGTCCGTTCGTTCGGCCACGACCAGACCGTCCGTCAGACGACCGACGACGAAAGCCTCGACACTGCGCTTGAAACGGATATTCTGGAACTCGCCGTGGTTGCCGGCGTCACCGCCGCTGGCATCCGCCCCACCCCGACACTCCGCGAGTACGCGACTGAACTGGCCACTGACGGCCTCCCGCCGAACGCCGAGTTGCTCGGTGAGGAAGTCGCCGACGCGCTCCGAGCCCGCGCGGGAGCCGAACAGCCATCCGGGGACGGAACCGAGGCCGCCGCCGACCACTGATACTAATCGACACACCGGTCTCGAATCGAAACGACTTTAGACAATTGCCGGATACACACTGTTGCGTGCCTGGGTAGCTTAGCGGTAAAGCGCGTCCTTGGTAAGGACGAGACCCCGGATTCAAATTCCGGCCTAGGCTTCTCACGCGAACTATCTGCGCGGAGTTCCATCTCCGCGCGACTCCCGTGAGCGTGTGACACGGGAGCGGGATTTGAATCCCTGGAAGACGACCACTGAGAGTCTTCCTCTGGTTCAACCGGCCCATGCTTTCTGCAACGAACGAGCTTCGCGGAGGTCCATCTCTGCGCAACCTCGCCGTGTGTGTCCCGCTGAGGCTTTTTACGAGGAACCAACTGCGCAGGCTTCTGGCGGTTCGTAAGTGGATAGTGTGCCAGTGGCAGCTATAATCCCGAATATCGGTCTCCTATGAGGTTTTGAGGCCGTCAGTTCTGCTGACCCCTTGCAAAGGGATATACCGGAGT
>NZ_JAAOHT010000073.1:7883-21513 GCF_011440255.1 Haloarcula sp. JP-Z28
GCCCGGGTTCAAATCCCGGCCTAGGCTTCAAGCGTTTCAGAGCCTCTCCGTCCATTTTACGCCCTTCTTAGGAGAGAACAAATGCAACTCAGGAACGTTACGTTTCACTACACGTCCACCCCGTCGCCGTCTTGCGATTCGCGTTGTTGTCAGGACACTATAAGATACGGTGCCGTGCCGTCCGGCGATTCGGGGCGTGAGCGGTACCGATGAACCGGGCTGACCCGCTCGACAACCTCGGTAGTGGGGACGCGGTATCCGCAGAGATACCACCCGCGCCCGAGGACTACGAGTTCGAGTACCCACTGGTCAGCGAGCGCTCGAAGCGCGACCTACAAGAGTTCGGGCTGAACATGGTAGACGACTATCGGGACTTCAAGCACGAACTGCTGTCGTGGCTCGCAACCTACGGGAAGAACCCCGAGAAGCACGAGGGCCTTGCCCACTCGACGCTCGAATCCACCCACTACAAACTCGAAACGGCCTTCCGGTGGCTGTGGCGGTACGAGAACCAGTACACCACGCAGTTCACGCCCGACCACGCGGACAAGTTCGTTCGCGTCCTCGACCAGTCCGACGGGATGATTGATTCGACCGTCCTACACCACGCCAAGGACATTAAGCGGTACTTCCGCTTCAGTAACCACGTCCGGGGAACGGAGTACGAGTGGGAACTCGACGTGGAACTCTCGCAATCCAACGGTGACGAACGGGACTACCTTCGACGTAGCGCGTTCGAGCCGTTGTACCAAGCGGCGCTCGAACACTCGTCGGTGAAGAGTTACCACTCGGTGTCGCCCGACGAGCGAAGCCAACTGAAATCTTTCGTCGCACAGCGGCTTGGTATTCCCAAGGAGAAGGTCGGCCCGGCGGAGTTCAAGGAAGCGAACTCGTGGAAGTACCCGTCCATGATAGCGGTCACGCTCGACACCGGACTACGCCCTATCGAGGTTGGGCGGGCGAAGGTGTCGTGGGTGAACCTCGAAGACAACGAACTGAACATCCCAAAAGACGAGGCCACGAAGAACGAGGCGCATTGGAACTGTGCAATCAAAGGTCGGACGGCGAAGGCCCTGAAACGCTGGCTCGATGAACGGGCGTCGATGGACAAGTACGACGGTAGGGACGAGTTGTGGCTAACGCAGAAGTCGTCACCGTACAGTTCCAAGTCGTGCAACGCACTCCTTCACCGGGTAATCGAGAGCGGTGATGTTCCGATTCCCGAACATAAGGAAATCTCGTGGTACTCTATCCGACACGGGGTAGCAACGTATTGGGCGAACCACGTTGGCCCGCACCACGCAAAAGAGCAACTACGGCACAAGAGTCTGAACACGACCATGAAGTACCTACACTCGGACGCAGAAACGCGGAACAGTGCCGTAGAGCAAATCTGGTAGGTGGAACCGCCCTGTTTCACTCACATTTTCTGAGAGTCGCGTGACCGGTATCTACGACACCACGACGTTCCCAACCGTTTTGCTTCAACTCCCGGAGGATTTTGGCTCGCCGTTCGAGAGTCGCGGCCATGTCCTCGATTGTGGATGTACCGTTGTAGATGATTTTCGCCCATTCGTCAATCTCCTCTGTCACGACCCGAGTGCGGTCGTTAGAACCGCACTTCTCACAAACGCGGTCGTCGAAGGATAGCCATTCGAGGTTGCACCTCTCGCAAGTCAGCCATTCTCGTGTTGTTAATGAAATCTGTTCTCCGTCTAAGGTGATGGTTTCTTCTCCCATTGTTCCAGTCTACCCTACGAGCCTGACGATTGTAAAAGTTATTTTTTCTGATATGGGTAATGAGAGAAGGGCGTATATTGGGTTCTGATATGGCTATCAGAGAGTTTCAATACCCATAATGTAAATGTCTATTCTCGACGTACCAACTGTGAAAGCAGACCCGTAAATCTCTCAATCAGGCTTGTTGCTCGTGCCTCTAACCCCACCAGATTCAATTGAAGCGATTGCTCGGGTCAGAACCCGGTCGTCACTTCGACTTCATACTCTTCGATACGGCTCGCGTCCTGCCCGGTAAACATACAGTCGAACTCCCACTCACGCCCACCGGCAAGGTCGCTCACATTGTCGAGTCCTTCACCGATTTGGGTACCGTCGGCGTCGAGGAACGTCGCGGTCGCTTCGACGTAGCCGATTTCACTATCTGTGTTGTTGACAGCGGTGCCACGGACGCCGGACGAGAACTCTTCTTCATAGAACTCGTGATTCAGGATTTCAACGTCGGGCTGGTCATTGCCACCATTGTCTCCGCTGTTCCCGTCGTTGTTGTTTCCGCTGTTACTGTCGCCGCCACTGTTGTCCGAGTTGCCGTTACTGCTGTCGCCGCTGTTGTCGTTCGCGTCTCCGCCACCGGAGTCTCCGGAGTCACTTTCTGAACAGCCCGCGAGGGCGAGGGCGCTGGCGGTCGTTCCGAGGGCCGTAAGGAATCGTCGTCGGTTCGAGTTCAGTTCCATTGCAATCTGGCAAACAAACGGCAAGAACTTATTGTTTCCTATAGTCACTCTCGCTTCTTCAATTCACTATCCGGCGGTGCTATCGCCTGACGCCACCTTCGCGTGAACAATGCGACTCTCTGCGGAATGGTCTACACTCGCTGACGAACGCGTCATAGAGTTCCTGCAAGAACACAAGAGCGGAAGCCCAACGCAAATGGCGAAACACGAAAATATCCACTTCACTCGCTCCTACGTCCACAAGCGGTGCAAGATACTCGCGGACTATGGGTTGATTGAGGACTACGGAAACGGCGTCTACATTATCACTGACAGGGGCGAAGCGTACCTCGCTGGCGAACTGAATCTTAACGAACTCGAACCCGACGAAGAGTAACGCCGGTCGTTCCCTAACCCGGAACGAGAAGCGTTCTACCGTGACTTTCGATGGTTGCCGTGCCACCAGCGACCGATATGAGCGCCGAGAGTGCGCCGTGAACCGCTTCTCCGCGGGGCGAGTGGTCTTGACCGTCGTTTCTGATAGGCTGTCAGAGGCGTTCAGCGGCCTCATGTGCCGTGATAATCCTATAAAATCCTAACATAGACCGCGCTGGCAGGTGACTACGGCTTCTGGTCGGCGTCGAGTTGGCTTTCGCTCACTACCTGTCGAACTACTGTCTATACTCCATACGTCGAATGATGGTTTGAGGAGGCATATTTCAGACTTTCCCGAACCAGAGGTACAGAAACCTAACACTTACACTGTCTCGGAACGTATATTCAATAGAAGGCGACCGCTTCTCGGGGCTTGATTCGCGTCAGAAAGCCCGCGTGCTGAGACACGCGAGCGGTGGCCTTCTCATAGGGGCGAGAAAGCCATGTCCAAATCCATTGTCGAGACGCTTGACGCTGACGAACAGGTTCAGAAACGAGCGCAGTGGGAGGCCTTCGAGTTCGCGCTTCTCGGTGACGGCGACGTAGAGGTGACGAACGGGTCGCACGAGGACGCCGACGACCACACCTACACGGTTCACGTCGAAGGCGGAATCCCATCGGACTGTGAATGTCCTGCGTGGGAGTACCAGCCCGGTGCGTGCAAGCATATGGTCGCGGTCGCCATTCGAGAGCCGGTACTCGAAGCGGCCACTGAAAACCAACCCGTCCGCGCCGACGGTGGTGTCACCCTCGCAAAGTTCGCTACCAAGGACAATGACAAAGACGCGTGCTGGTGCAACGATTCGGACTTCCCCTGCTTCCGGTGCTACCTCGAAGGTCGCCGTGACCTGCCGGGTGAGGGCGAATGACTCGACTGTCTCCGGCGGCGGCTCTGAACGGCGTACTGGTGGGCCACATCTGCGACCGGTGTAGTAGGGGTATCAGGACGGGCGACATGGCTGTCGTCTACGCGACCTACTACGACGCCGACGGGTGGGTCGTCCGACGCGTGATGTGCGATTGCGGAAGTCATACTATCGGACTACCTACAGACGGTGCCGACGAGGTGATTGTCGAGGCCGTGTACTGGCGTGGTCGGCTCGCAGGTGCCAAGACCGTGTGCCGAAGTCGGCCCTGATTAGGACGCCGATTCAGCCAACGCGTCGTACTTGTCCAAGACCACCTCGAAATATGCCTCGTCCATGATACGGGGACTCTGAACCCGGTGGAAGTCCTCAAGCACGAACTCGGCTTGGTCGCGGTCAAGGCCGTAGGCGTGGAACGCGGCGGCGTCGAGTTCAGCCTGAACTTCCCGACGTTCGTCCATGTCGGTCGCCGGTTCGATACCACCGAGCCGGTCGCGCATTTCCTCGAACTCGTCGCCGTAGCAGTTCAACCGAGCGGCACGCTTCCAGATGTAGTCGAACCACTCGTCACCAGCCGTCAAGCGGGGAGCCTGCGACTCTTTCAGTTTGTAGAAGACGACAGTCGAGTCGATTTTCGTCCGCATGAGGAAGTCGAACGGGAGGCTATTGAGCAACCCGACGGCGACGAACAGTTCTTCGTCCGAATAGACCCGTTCGTAGGCACCATGTAGAGTCGGTTCCTCAAGGTCGTCCTCTTCAGGTTCGATTCGGTACGGGCGAAGGGTCGGGGCTTTGTCGTGGCATACTACCCCCTTCGGTAGCACCGAGGCAATCATCGTGCGCTCGTCGCTGGCACGGGCAATGTCGCGGTAGGAGATACGATATTCCGTGCAATCAAGCAGTACGTCGTCCTCTGACAGTGGTTCGCCCCGTCGTTCTTCCAGCAGTTCATTGACGAACCCGACTTGCGAACCAGACCCATCGAAGGCGTCGTATATTCCGCGTTTGAGTTTCGGCAGGCTCTTCTCCCGAATCCGCTTTTTTGCGCTCAACTCGGGGTCTTCGTCCTCTGGTACGCCCCAAAACTTCGGCCCTTCCAAGTCGTCCAAGAACGACGGGTCGTACATGAACTGGTAGATGTTGCTTCCGCCGAGAACCGGGTACTCTCCCTCGTCTTCCGATTCAACGAAGCGGTCCACGTCACTTCCCCGGTGAAGTTCAGCGTAGGGTTCCACGCGCCACGTATCGCCAAGGTCCTCGCTGATGGATGGATGTGACAGTACATCGTTGAGTACGTCGGCCTCTTCCTGCGAATCGAGATACGGGAAAATCCCCGCTTCGGGCGAATATTCACGAAGGACACGACGAGGAATCGAGAGAGCGTTTTCATCGAGTTCCTGTAAGACTCCTACGTCATGCTGTTGGAAGATTCCACGCAGTTCATCAGTGGTTCCACGGTTCTCGAAGACGAGGGTACCGAAGTTGTAGCGATTGTCGATTTCAGGGAAGATTCCCTTGTTCTCAAAGGTGACGAGTGATTTAATCTCGGCTTCATCGAGAAGGTGTAGCCGCAGGTCCTTCGTTGACGAACCATTGAATATCGCACCCGGAAGAACTTGAGCCACGTAACCATCGTCACGAGCAATCTGAAATACCCGTTCAAGGAAGAGGGCAGACAGGTCGTTTTCGGTGGCCGCTGTTCGTCCTGCTACCGTTGGGCGCTGAAGTTCGTACTCGTCGGAGTTATTGAAGTAGTCTGCTTGAATTTCGACCTGACGCTTGTACTCTTGCCACCCTTCCCTGATTTCAGGGTCTTCCATCAGTTGTTCCTGCCGCTCCTGTTTCGCTTCGGGTAGCAGGGTGCGGAACTCGGAATCGAACCGAGTGAAGAAATCATCACGCAAGGGGGTGATTCGGTCCCACGGTGGGTTCCCCACAACCACGTCAAATCCGCCATCAGCGTAGACTTCAGCGAACTCAAGCACCCAGTTGAACGGTTGCATTTCCGCGACTGTCTCCTGATTCAGCCCTTCGATACCGGCCTCAACGAAGTCTGCGTGAATATCGCTAATTAGGTCCTCGCGTGCTTCGCGTAGTTTCTCGAACGCCTTCTGCCGGTGGTCTTCGGCAACGTCAGTGTCCACCGCTTGCTCGTGCTTCTCGATTTCGTCTATGATTCCCTGATAGCGGTCCCGAACGCTGTCTTCGGTGAAACTGCCGAGCGTGTATTCGCCGTCGTCAGTCGTCTCGGGGAAACCGGTGTACCCGATTAGGCTGTTGCCTTCACGCAGGTTGAAGACGATGTTCGGTAGGGCGAGTTCGTCGTCGTCAAGGTCGTCCACTACGTCTTCGTCCAACTCCGATATGATGGACAACCACAGCCGGAGTTTGCCGATTTCGACGGCTGGTCCCATCAGGTCCACACCGTAGATGTTGTTCAGAACAGTTGTCTTCTTCAGCCGATATTCCTGCGGGTAGTTCTCGTTCTGCGCGTACAGCGCCTTGCGGACGTTGACGATTTCTTCGAGAACCGACGTGAGGAAGTGTCCACTCCCACAGGCAGGGTCTACGACGCGGAACTCGTCTACCTCTGCGAGAAGGGCGCTAATCAGGCCCCAATTTCCCGGCAGGTCCTCAATGAGCGAGTACACCGAATCGTAGTTCTCGACTTCCGGCTCGGGCCAGTCACGCTCTTCGACCAGCACGCGACCGAAGCGGTCCAGTAGTGCCGGGCGAACCGTCTCTTCCGCGCAGAAACGTGTAATCTCACTGGGAGTATAATAGGCTCCGAGTTCCTTGTTCGTGTCGGCGTTGTCGCTGGTGATGTAGTTCACCGTCTTCTCGAAGACGTTGCCAAGAACACTCGGGTCAAGGTCGGTCGGTGAGCCGCCCGCCGAGAAACTATATCGTTCCAGTAGGTCGATAATAGACTTCAGCACCGAGTTCCGCACGTCGAAGTCCTCTTCATCGAACTCGTCCCCACCGAGCGACGGACGGAACAGTCCACCGTTCAGGTACGGAATGTCCTCGAACACCTCAATATCTTGGACCGTCGGAGGACGCTGGTCGGGCTTCTCGTTCATCACGTCGTAGAATAGCGGCTTGACGAAATCGTTGTAGAGCGACCCGGTGTGCATACCGTCTTCGTAGGCGTCCTTGAGCGTCAGCAGAAGGTCGGGATGAACGATTTCCTTGTCTTCGAGGAACTTGATGAACACGAGACGATTCATCAACTCGACGGCGAACAGCCGGGCGTCGTCCTCGGTCGCGCCGTCGGGTTTGACCACGCCGTCGCCAATCAACGAGCGCGGTGTCTCTTCGTCTTCGTCCACAATACCGAAGACGTAGCGAATGTAGTCGTCGTAGAACTCGTCGGTGATTTCCTCTTGGGTCCGCTTGATTACTTGACGGGCCTCGACGGCGATAGAAACGAAGTTCTCGAACTCGAAGGTGCGAAGAAGGCTGGCGACACATTCGCGGTCGGCGTCGAAGACGGCTTCCTCGACAGGCTCTCGCGCCCCGACCTGATTCTCGAAGAGCGCGAGGAAGACGGGCTGAAGGTCCACCTCTTCGATTACGTTGTGACTGTAGGAATCGGGGTCGTACCGGACGAAGGCCCACCGAAGCCCGTCGGTAGCGAATCCGAAATCGGACTCGAACTCACGCTGGCTCAACCAGTCACGGACCTGTCCGATACCGTGTTCACGGCTGTCGAGGGCCTTGTTGATAGGTTCGGCTTCGATAAGGAGCCGGGTCGAATCTGTGTCAAAGTCGCGCAGGGAGACAGTGTAGTCCGCGACCATCGTCCGACCACCGGACAGGCCGCCAGCCTCGGTATCGAAGGAATGGCCCAACTCCGAAAGCAGTGGTTCGATAACCGCCTGTTGGGTGAAGGGTTCGGGCTGAAGCCCGTCGCGGGTCATGCCGCCCCGGAGTCGATAGGACCCGGCGTCGGCCCGCAGGATGTTTTCGAGGGTATCGTCGTCTATCTGCTCCCGAAGTCGGGATACAGCGTCGTCTATGGCTTCGAGAAGCCGCTTCTCGTCTTCGTCTTCGACGGTCGTCTCGAACGCTTCCTGAACGAACTCGGTCTGTGAGGTAGATGTAGTGGCAGGGGGCATATGGCGAACTCCGAAGGGATATTTCAAGTCAACCAAGCAAACCGGGTTAAAGATTGGGACAACAGCGCGCTAATCTGTGAACTACGATAAAACAGCAGAACCCTGCGATTACAGAAGTGGACTACTCGAATCCAGTCCACCTGCAAAGGGAACTTCCTCGTTTACGAACACTCGCGCTCGCCGGGAAACATCTGATGGGACAGGGTACCCACCCTCCGTATTAATGTCATCAAGTGTTTCAACGATTTTCACCTCTCTATTTGTCAGGTATATTGTCTTTTCCGACCCGGACTCTTTGATTGTGATGTTGAACAACTCGAATGTTTCGTCCTCAAAGTTGAACGGGTTTTCATCGTCGTCTGCACCCTCTATCCAACTTTCAAGAGCGTCAACATCAATACTAATCCCACGGTCAGTCGGGTCGTATATTGTTGACTGATTGCATAGACGACCATCAAAAATCCCATCTAACGTGTCATTTCTTTCGCTGACTCTCCCACTCTGACCGAGACGAACTCGGGTAATCTCGTCAGCCGCCCGGATTCGACTGTATACGTCTTCTTCTTTCACCGGAGGGAATTTATACTGAACTCCGTTTGGTAGTGCTTTTCTGAACTCTTGTTCAACCAGTGATTTGACACCCGCCGTTCCAACTGATTCAAGCACCATCACCGCCTTACGTGGGTTCCTCTCGGGGATATGAAGAAGGAACGGAATAGGGGTTTCTGCCGCTTCATCTGCACTCCTTGCACCCTCTTCCCGCTCACCAGTATCGGGGTCAAGATGGTCCGCAGAGGTTCCGTATACCCCATATTTGAATACACCTTCCAAAATATTGTTTTCTTCATCCCTTCGCAAATATGGTTGTTCCTCATCATCGTCCGCTTCAGGGTCATCAGCCAGTGAAAGAGTTCGTTCCCTGTCTTGGTCGTTGACTGGATTGTCGTGCCACACCTCACAATAGTCCTGAAAGACATCTATGAGTGTGGTTCCCATACCGTAGTCGTCCGCGAAATAACTATCATCAAACGAGTCCTCACTCCGAACGATTGCGCTCAAGTCGAACTTATCGTCTGTGTTCCCTTGCTGGTACAGCCGGATAGCGTACGGCTTTAGTTTGAATCGAGACATAGCACCTAATTGACGTGGGTGATTTAAATACCTTAACGTACCAAGGTGAAAGTGAAAGTGGCAGACTGCGGCGGCATGGTGGATATGACGAGAACCGTACTCTCAACTAATCGTACTCTACCGGAGGCAGTCATGTAATTAAAAAGTACTTACAGTAAAGGCAAATTTCTTAATGTATTAGTCGGTATTCATGATTCTCTTTGACCAATCTGATACCCCTATTATAATTTAGAAAGCCACTATTAGCCCTATCAGAATCGTCTCTCCGTCTATAAAGTTATAAAATCATAAAATATCAGACAAGACTTTTGACGTTCAAAATACTACCCATAGGTACGGATGGCCCGCGAGTACACAGCAATCTCCGTGACCGAAGAAACGAGAGACAGAATCAAATCCCATCTTCGTGGGGGCGAGCGGTACGACGACCTATTAGAACGAGTATTTGACACCTTTGAGGAAGCCAACAACTGACGCACGCTTTGAAAAGTCGGGCCACGGGAGCCAGCCGTTCGGCCCGAGAACATCAACCGAGTCCAACAATGCAAGATAGCAACTCAATCGTCATAACCCCAACGCATAGTTTGTATAGTCCAACCGACCAACCAGACCTCGCCGCTCACAATCGAGGTGAGCGAGCATGAGTACACCCCGAGAAGGAACAGGTTCCGGCCACGCACCAGCAGTTTCTACCCTCGAAGACGTTCGGAGCGTAGTTCTCAAGGACTTCGATATGCGCGTCTGGCGGGCCACTGAAGCCGCTCTATCCACCCATGCCGCACTACACCTTGCTGGCGTTCAGAAATGTCCCGGACTGATTCTCGAAGGGCCAAGTGGTGCCAGTAAGACCACTGTCCTGCGATTCTTCAAGGGTTTTGACCAGACCTATCGGAGCGACGACCTAACCCCTGCGGCGTTTGTTAGTCACGACGCCTCACGATATGAGGAAGACCTCGAAGAAGTTGACCTGTTACCCCGAATCCAACACAAGACACTGATAAATGCGGACATGGGTAGTTGGTTCTCGGGTGACAGGGATACGATTCAGGAACGAATGAGTACGCTGGCGAAAGTGATGGACGGCAGTGGGTATCAGACTGACTCCGGTGTTCACGGTCAGCGAGGGTACGAAGGAGACTATCGCTTTGCCCTACTCGGTGCGACAACACCGCTATCACCTCGTGCGAGGGACGTGATGGGACACACCGGAAACCGCCTTCTCTTCCACGAAATGCCGCCCAAGAATGACGACGACCAAATTATCAAAGACGTGTTTGAGGGCGGTGAGTTCTCCGAGAAGGTCGTTCGTAGCCGCTCTGCCGTTACCGAGTACTGTTCAGTGCTGTGGGAACGATACGACGGGTACGGTGGATTCAGGTGGGAAAGAACTACTGAAAAGGAGATACAGAATCTCATTGGGTATCTGGCAAAACTCGTCCGGTACGCTCGCGCTCCGGTCAAAGAAAACGAAGCACCGACACGAGAATCTCTTTACCGACCCGCGCAATCACTCCGGGACTTGGCGAGAGGCCATGCTCTTGCCTGTGGCCGGGAACACATCGACATAGACGACTTGGAAGTGTGCGCGAGGGTTGCCCTTGGAACCATGCACAGCAAGCGGCGTCCAATCGTTCGCTTGCTGGTTTCAAACCCCTCGCACAAGACCTTCCAAGCCAGTGACGTAGAAGAGATAGCGAATGTGAGTCGGCCCACAGCACGGAAGCAGATGGAACTGATGGACACGCTCGGTATTGCCGAGTGCTACGAAGCAGGCCGGAACGACACGAAGAAAATGCGAGTTCGTGACGAGTTCGCGTGGCCTGACGGTATGCCGTTCCCTGAACGCTGACGAACAGACCTGTTAGATATTCAAGGCTGAAAATATTCTTGAGGGGCGCACCCTCTCGTCCCCGCCTCATTCACCTGTCAAACAAAAACAATCAACAGTACGTAGTAGTACAGTGTTCAGGCGGTGTGTGCGTGGGTCAAGGATTTTTTCAGCCATTCCGTATATGGGGACGAGGATTCGGTAATGCTAATTTTTGATATAGTACTATGGGACTCGTAGCGCAATTTCAGACGAAGCACCCCCACCGTTGGTAACAGAGCCGGAATCATGTATTGATAAAATAGTTTAAATTAGTCTTCGCTCGCTTTCAGCAGGTCAGTGCCGCTCTCAATACATTCCAATATAGGGGACGGGCCGAAACGGGAGATAACCGATTTTAGACACTCTACTGCCAGTTCAGAGGGTGTCAGAGAAGGCTGTAACAGTCCCCTGCGTGGCTGTGGGGCCGTCTCTGGTGGGACCAGCCCGACCCGTGAGCCACCCTTCCTACACACTCGCACAGCAGGCACAGGCACCAGCAGAGCGCAGAGAGGCAGGGGTCGGGTGGGTACCCCGTAGGCCGGGTGGGCTGGTAGGGGTGCGAGAGGATGTGGGATTGGCCCCCGGTGAGGGATGGGGGTCGTCCGGTCGGGCCGGGACAGTCGGGGGTCGGGGTTTGAGAGGGGTCGAAAATTCTGAACGGTGGCACTCTCCGAAGAGATATGCCTATCAGCGGGGGTCGAATCGCCCAATTTTCACAGCGGCATGAAGCGATATAGCGGCTTATACAGGCCACGTAGCCGGTCGTGACAGTCGCCTTCGACAGCATGGCCCACTTCGGCGTCGTGTCTCAAACCCGAGAGTCGTCAACTGGTGGCCGAGAGAGGGCGAGATTCCGGTGGTCGCTACCCCCATTTTGCCGCAGTGAACATGACCACGCCGGTATAAATTTTATAACTTTCGCGCATTTCATCTCTCTCCCTGATTCGGCGGTCTACAGAGGGACGAGCAACACGCTGATAGGCGCAACGTCCCACAATCCTAACATGACCTGTCCTATCTGCGAGGGCGAAGTCGAGGGCGACACGGACGCCTACCCTAACCTCGTCTGTGAGGACTGCGACCACGACATACTATGACCAATCTACCGTGGAAAGAACTCCTTGGCGGGATTGTTGGCGTGGCTATCATGGCAGGTGTCGTCGGTTTCGTCTACCGATGGGCAATCCGCTATGACCCCGGTGGCCCCTTCTCGGATATTCTCTCGGCAGTTGGTATGACCGGTGCTGTTGCGCTGGCTCTTCTCGGCGGTGGTCTGCTGGTCGCTGTTGGTTGGCTACTCGGTCTGGTTTCCAACGGCGGGTTCTGAAGAAGTTTCACCGTGCGGATTCGTTTTACCTATCCCGACGACCCATAGGGCAGTATGCCAGCCTCACAGCCTGTTACGTTCCACGATGGTTTGGAAGCGACAGTAGAACCGATAGACGAAGACCAAGACAGCGACCTTACTCTGTTTCAGAGAGCAAGAAACGAAGTTGAACCGGGGAAGACACCGGGGGGACAACGAACCATCTACTTTACCGATGAACGGCCTCGGTTCACGGTCAAGATAGCAAACAACACCGAATACGATTTCGTAGAGGGAAGCAGTGTCTCGTGGTATATTGCTATCGGGGATGGTATGCCGGAACCAGTATATCAAGGCGAAATCGACATTGAAATCCCAAGTGGTGAATCTCGGGAATACGAGTTTGGTGGTGAACTACTGGCGTTCGAGGGCCACGGTGTAATTGGTTTGAATGCTGGTGGTCACTCGGGGAAAGGCAATTCAGTGAAGCGAGAACTACACTCGGGAAGCAGTAGGAACTACTCGCCAGCATATTCGTTCTCTGTTTGGGACAGGGACCACTATCGAGTCATACACGAAAGGCCGAAAGAAATGCAAAGAACGGCTATGATAATCACCTTCGTCGTCGCCGTGATTGGGATGTTACAACTCATGTTCACCGCACCGTTCTCTCCCTTCTGAAAATACTCAATCTACAGGTCGCCAATCAGACGAGCCTGAGCAAGCGCGAGCGCTTTCTCTTCCTCTGTCTCGGCACCTGCGATTTCGGCAACTTCCTCCGCGTCGTCGGGTATCTGTACCTCGGGGCTTTCGTCGCTCATACCCATACCATCAACCGGGATACGTGAACTTCTTTCGCTGGTTGGATGAAAGACGAAGGCTGTCAAACCGGCTGTTCAGCCCTGAAAATTAACGAAACGGATTGGTCTTGGTTCGGCATACACCGCTCCCACCCCACGTTTTATAAAAGTACAGTTACTATAATATCATAAGAAGGGTCGAATTGGGGTGCTCTCCGGCAACACCTGCCGAAAACCACGCCCGAGAGTGTCGCGGTAAAGCGCGTCCTTGGTAAGGACGAGACCCCGGATTCAAATTCCGGCCTAGGCTTCTCACGCGAACTGTCTGCGCAGAGTTCCATCTCCGCGCGACTCCCGTGAGCGTGTGACACGGGAGCGGAATTTGAATCCCTGGGAGACGACCACTGAGAGTCTGCCTCTGGTTCAACCGGCCCATGCTTTCTGCAACGAACGAGCTTCGCGGAGGTCCATCTCTGTGCAACCTCGCCGTGTGTGTCCCGCTGAGGTTTTTACGAGGAACCAACTGCGCAGGCTTCTGGCGGTTCGTAAGTGGATGGTGTGCCAGTGGCAGCTATAATCCCGAATATCGGTCTCCTATGAGGTTTTGAGGCCGTCAGTTCTGCTGACCCCTTGCAAAGGGATATACCGGAG
>NZ_JAAOHT010000074.1:0-21418 GCF_011440255.1 Haloarcula sp. JP-Z28
CGTCGGCGACGAGGACGAATTTCACGAACTCGTCAAAGACGTATTTGAACAAGTGACGCAGCAAGTCAGCTACGCCAAGAAGTGGTGTGAGAAATTTCTTAACTTTCAGAAGTTATCTTGACCATTAGCGCGGCATCCGGGCTGTAACGCCCATGACTCGGCTTCTTTCGCACACGGACCAGTCAACACGACGTGCTCTAAGGCACGGAATAGCGGTCGGTCTCTTGCGCCCCATGTCTTAATTCACGCTCTCATGGCGTAGCAGCGTTTCCATCGAGTCAACACGGCATCTTTTTCTTCTTTCTAGTTTTAGCTACTAGCTAGCTAGAAGAACACACGTCTATCGATTTGTTCTAATCACTCTTTGTCGCTCTATTCTCTTCCTGATAGAGTATTAAATAAGGAATCGAGAAACCAAGGGACGAAGACCAGGATCGGGGTTCTTGTACACTGTGGTGAGTGATGTCTTGTTGTCCTTTTTGTTTCTTCGGCTAACTGCTCTGAACCCGCTCCTATCGATTTGTTCAATCCCCTTTCTGCACACCGATTATAACAAGAATCGGGCTTATAAAGATGGATTTAGCTGAGGGATATTATTCTGACGAACCATATCCACCTCGGCTCCCCCGTGATTGACTCCCCTCACCATCCTTTCTCGTTAGAACAAATCGATAGGGGTGGGTGTGTGGTCCTAGCGACACGGTCGCGGTGAATCCACCCGGCTACGTGTAGGAGTGGTCCTATGCTCAATCTTGATCAGAGCTGTCCCATTTCAAGTTGATAAAGTTCCTGCCTGAATTGCGCCGAAGGCAAAAATCAGTACTTCACGAAGCCGGTTAGTTGAGAGGTCTGCTTGCTGAAGGTGTGCCTAATACCTGGCGACGCCCGCCACGGCGGGTCGTCGCCAGCATCACAACGAGGCCTCTCCTCCAGAGTCTTGGGAATTCGCCTTCGCTCGGTTCAACCAGCATCTTGACTCTAACCTCGGTAAACCCGAAAATACTGGTCGCATACCCAGCATCCCGATTCCAGAAAGTGATGAGCCCACGAATCGACCAGAATTCTCACTTGAACAGGCTGGTGTCGCGGTGGGCATCTCCTTGGATTCTGACATTAACAAGCTCCACCAAGAAGCTGCTGACGAATTGAATCGCGTTATCGACGAGCGCGAAAGTGAGCCAAGTGAGGACGTTCCAGCCAAACTTGACGAGACCGATGAGAATAGTCAAAACACGGAAACTGAAGCCAACGAAAACGGGGAAGAAACTGAGTAACGTCCGACGTCGGTTGCATTGCTTGGACGGGGACCAGTAGTATGTCCCGGCTGACGCGGGTGAGCAGTGCCTCTGTCTGAGAGTAATTATTTCTCAGTGGCGGTATCGGGCTCTTCAGCTTGCTCGTTCTGCCCTTCGCGCTCCTCTTCCGACCACGCTGCGACGAGTGCTCCCTGTGCGACACTGTATAGTGGGTTCTCGGCTTGGCGAACGTCGCTGATTGAGAACGGTATCTCAGACTCGTTGATCCGCTCGGCAAACAATTCTTCGAAGCCGTCAGGACTGGATGTCCCACCGGTCACAACAACTGGGACATCCAGTCCCTCCTCGACATCTTCTTCGTCGACTTCACTGATGATGTTCTTGATGACATAGTCGAGGAGATTGTCGTAATAGATGCTCAGCGCACCTTCAATACCGCCGACATCCGTCTCGAAGTTGAGTGCGAAGTCTTCTTCCTTAACGGAGGTGACTTTATCGACGGGTGTACCAGTTGCTTGGGCAGCCTGCTCGTCGATCCAGTCGCCACCGCGTGCAATGGAGAACTTCATTACGGGGACTGCATAGTACGACAAACAAACGTTGGTCATCCCGGCGCCGAAGCTGATACCGAGACCGGTGAACTCACGATTGGCAAGCTCGGAGTAGATGACAGCCATCCCCTCATTGATTGGTTCTGGGCTGTAGCCCATATCCGTGAGTAGTGACTCAATCGTCTTTTGATGATACAACGTTGAGACATCGGCGTCGATGGGGTCCGCAGGAACCGAGAAAAACAGACGTTCATTCGGGAATTCCGGTTGTCCAACCACTTGTTCAGTAATGAGCTTAATCATCGGAATGGCTGATTGCTCGTCGCTTGAGAGAATCCCGGCTTGCATCGGGCGGCGTGTCTCTTCACTGAAGATGTTCGCGAAGTTCAGGGCGTCATCGCCAACGATGTAGACTCGATCATCCTTGCGGATGTGGAGAACATCGCTTCTCGATAGCATCTGTTCGGCCATGTCGCTGTAGTCAATTTCGACGAAGGAGTTCCGCTGCTGCACGAAGACTGTCTCGTTACCATCTTGACGTGCAGATAGGAGGTTCATCGTACCGACATCGAGACCTTGGGGCATACAATTGCATTTCCCCACCAAGTTGAAAAAACTAGCCTGTATTGTTGCAATAAGTTACATTTTATTTATGAAAACTTGGGTGAAGGTAGTGCAGGACTACACTACTGCAACCAAATTCACGCAATGAGAGACGCAGTGGAGTGCACGGGATGATCAAACAGTCTATTCGAAAAACAATGACCGAAGACGACTAGTAAGACCCTGCTGCTCTTCGACACCGGTTTGCACATCGTCGTCTCCACGCTGCTCATTTCGGAACTCGGTAAGCGCATTGACTTGTTCTCCGGTACCGGTACTTCGTTCCGTCTTTGATTGCCCACCCTGCAACTGCCTAAGTCCATCTACTGCGTCGTCAACATCATTACTGTCGGCTCGTGTTGTCGTCGCCTCGGAGTTCTCGATGGCCGTCCGGTCGAGGTCAGAATCCGTTTCCGGCATATCCAGATTCAGCCGCTTGGTTTTGGGCTGTTGTTCAACGCCACCCCATGATAGTTCTGCCCCGTCCAGCGCCTGCTCAATATCGCTGTCGACATCTGCTTTGCTGACTGACTCTGATTCACTCTCGGACGACTCAACCGCTTCGGCTGACTCGCTTGACGTTGTTGCTCGCTCGAGGTAGTGTGCAACTAACGCCGCTCCTGTCGAAGCTACGACCGTAACGAGCCCAGTGGCGTAGACACTGATTGTCCAAACGCTACCGTTGATTCCCTTACTGGTTGTCCACGCGTACGGGAAAACATCGACCAGAATAATCGTTGCGGCGAGACAGAACAACGTGCCGGCGCCACTGACCACTCGAGTCTTGAAGCCAACTGCGAGGGGTACGACGGCGCTCAACAGCACAGAGGGTAGTCCAACAAACCCGACGACGAGTGCGACTTCCCGAATCTGCCAGTACAGCGGACTGCCAGACTCCAAGACGTTGCTGTATAAGAAGAGACAGAACCCGACAATAGCAAGGGTGATCCCAGCGAAAAAGAGGCCAAACCCAGCGTAGGTGTCTCGCTCCTTATCCGGCTCGCCAATATAATCGTGATAAATCGACCTGAACGCAGCACGATAGCCCGACACAGGATCGGCAGACTCGGGGGACCTGTCCGATGTAGATGCAGAACTCATTCAATTTGCTATCTTGTTTGAATGGCTTTAAACATGAGCTTACCCTTTCTCACTCAATCTCAGTACCTCACAAAGCATCGCCAGTTAACCTGACCTGAGTCACCTGTTCTGTTGAACTGAGTCGCCGATAGTGGTCAAAGAACGCTAATCGAAGGGGGAGCTGCCGCTGTCGGCGGCGATCAGCCGCCGACGCGGCAGCGTTGCCACTCACAAGGCAGTGTCCTCGGTTGTGATTACCGGTGGAAACGGTCGTCCGGTGGCCGGTTTGCGGGGACGGCCCGACGCACCGCGAGGGCCGTCCACGCTGCCCGACACAGCATGTTGATGAACTCCTCAAACGACCACTTCCAGAGGCGACGCCCGCCACGGCGGGTCGTCGCCAGTATTAGGTACACCTTCAGCAAGCAGACCTCTCAACTAACCGGCTTCGTGAAGTACTGAATCTTGCTTACGCAGGATGAGGAGACACATCGGCTCAGAGACGCGGGGGAACTCCTTCTTCAATCATGATCTCGTTGTTTTGAATACGAATGAAGGCAGTGTGTCATAGAATACGTCTCACGGCCTCTACTTGGCGATTATACAGCCCTCAATTCGCGCTGAAGCCCGTGATTTAGCCATTCGTCCTTTTTATTCAAGTCCTAAAATGTGAATAGCACTTGTTGAGGACTATTGTATGACAGGCTTTACGAATGAAGGCGGTCTGTTCGGGCTCGCTAGACACTGTTACAGCACCGACTGACTCGTACTGTTGGTCGAGAACGGCTCTAATCTTGTAGCAGCCATCCTGTAGCAAGTTGACCGAACAGCCGGACTGGTCTGGTAAGAGCCGATAGTGTGCTGTATGTCAACACTCTTCTTCGTTGTATATTTTTTATGCCCACATCATGTTTGGCCTCGGTGGTGTTTCTGATGTGGAGGTCTTCGCGTGCTAAGCGCCACTGTTCACTGTCTATTGAGAGAAGCTTGCGACTGCTGGAGGGCATGTCGACATTGTACCTATGTTCCAGTTGTAATATATGCCTTAGGAATGAACAGTGCAACTACTCATCATCAATATAAACCTACATGTAATGTGCATACATAGCAACTTTCGGCTACTAATTATTCATGTCTAAGCTGGCAAGGCAGATTCTCAAGATATTGGAAATGCAAGGGAACCAAATGGCATCTGTGATGTATGTCATTGATCGATTAGAGAGCGAAAAGATTCACTTCTCAATAGCGGAGTTTGATGACACAGTTGAGCAACTTCGCAAAGACGGAGCCATCCGCATCAAGAACAGTGCAGCACCGCGGAATAACTGGCAGCTCCAGCGTCGATAGTAGCCACGTGAGTGCCACTACCCTACGGAGATTGCCAGTCTCGAACTAAGTCTTGTGGGTGTGACTCTATTTCAGGAACTCTTCTGGCGGCCGGATGATCAAATGGTTTCGCATCGATTCGATCAGGCTTGCGGGTAGTCGTATACAGCCGTCTCTATCTCTTTCTCTTCCGAATAGCTCTTTTTTGTCCGTCTCAAGTATAATCTCTTCGAGCGGCACTGTCTAGTTCTGGATGACCTCAGCCGGCGTTTTGCCGTCGAGTGCCTGGTTCGGCCGTTCATGGTTGTAGTGGTGTTTGAAGCGTCGTAACCACTGTTTCGCGCTGGATTGACTGCCCCCCAGAAGGAGTGAAAGCGGTCGATTCGCATGGTCACAGTCTGGAACCACTTCTCGATGTGGTTCCGGATTCGATAGTCAAGCCGACCGCTCAAATCGTGGCGTGAGAGGGCAGTCAAATAGCCGCCAGCGTCGACGAGAAACACTGAATCGGCGACATCATGTTTCTGAGTGAGTCAATGAAGGAACGCCGCCGCGGGGTCGGTCCTGCGGCGGCTGAACACGTCGACATCTAGCAACAACTTCGAATCAACGTCGGCGGCAGTGTACAGCCACTTCTTTTCGCCGTCAACCTCGATTTGTTTCTCGTCGACTGCGACCCGCGACGGCTCCGCCGTCGGCGGGTCGCTCTGTTGTTCCGATAGCGTGTGAACCCAGTTCCAGACCGTTCCGTGAGAGCGATCGACACCCAGCAAGTCTAAGATTGCGACCGTCTCCCTAATCGACAGCCCCGCCGTATGGAGACGCACCCCAAACCGCCGGACGGGTGTCGGGGTGCGCTCATTCTCCCAAACGTCTTGGCTGTCCTTATCTAACGTTTCTCTGAGGAGGTCTGCGAGTGGCATGAACACTTCTCGCTACGACCTCCTCGCTTCTCAAACTCGCTCAACTAGACAGTGCCATTGACGACAAAATTAAGCAGGTGCTCTTCCTCTGTCTCGCTGTCTGCTTGGGTGGCTTCCACACTCTTCCCAAGTAGACGCTTCCTCTAACCCGATGTGATCGACTGAGTCTTTCCCTAGAACTGTCAGCATAACCGGCGTCGTGAGATGGGAGTCAGTGCAGTAGTATCGACACTTCCCGAATGAGTTGAGGGAACGCTACCTGAATGCCACGATACAGTACCCTCTATATGATTTGACGATCAGTCTCGGCTGCTACCGCCGAGTAGATAGGGGTAAGTTCAATTCACCACTCCGGACAGACGAAATAGACTCAGTACTTCACGAAGCCGGTTAGTTGAGAGGCCTGCTTGCTGAAGATGTGCCTAATACTGGCGACGAGCCGCCGTGGCGGGCGTCGCCTCTGGAAGTGGTCGTTTGAGGAGTTCATCAACATGCTGTGTCGGGCAGCGTGGACGGCCCTCGCGGTGCGTCGGGCCGTCCCCGCAAACCGGCCACCGGACGACCGTTTCCACCGGTAATCACCGACCGAAGACACTGCTTTGTGAGTGGCAACGCTGCCGCGTCGGCGGCTGATCGCCGCCGACAGCGGCAGTTCCCCCTTCGATTAGCGTTCTTTGACCACTATCGGCGACTCAGTTCAACAGAACAGGTGACTCAGGTCAGGTTAACTGGCGATGCTTTGTGAGGTACTGATAATTCCTCTCTACAAAATAGCGATAAGGAATATCTTATTTATGTAGTTGTATTATACTGTACCGAGAATGCAATACTCTGATGATGAACTCTTAGATGAGATACGCAAGCTAGCAAGTGAACTCGGACATCCCCCGTCGCTTGCAGAGTTTCGCGAGCAGGGTAGACACTCCGCTTCAACATACTATTCTCGATTTGGATCTTGGAATGAGGCTATTGAACAAGCAGGATACGACCCAAGTGAGTCGGACTCTAAAGTTTCTGAAGCGGATCTATTGGAAGAGTTGCAACGACTGGCTGACGATCTTAATAAAAAACCAACTGCTTTAGATATGAATAAACATGGTAGATATTGGCGTTCTACCTATAAAAACGAGTTTGGATCATGGAATAACGCCTTAGAAGCAGCTGGCTTTGAGTCCGAAAATGTTGGAGCTACTATTACTGATGACGAGCTTATTGAGGAAATAAATAGACTTGCGACGGAAATAGGTGGAACACCGAGATTCAAGCACATGGAAGATTTGGGGAACTATGATCCAACCACGTATAGCCAGCACTTTGGATCATGGAATGAAGCTCTAGATGAAGCTGGATTTGAGCCCGAAAATCGAGGCAGCAAAATCACCGAAAAGGAACTACTTGATGAAATAACTAGGCTCAAAAATAAACTGGGGAACCCACCATCTGCTCGTCAGATGGATGAGATTGGTAAATATGCATCAGCTACATACCAACGGCATTTCGAGTCATGGTCAAACGCCATAGAAATTGCTTTTGATTGATGGGTTCTCTGCTCTGAGTTCGTGGTATGAGGGACTTCAGAATATTCCTGAATACTCTCTAGAGCCGCTCTAAGTGGATAAAGCTAGCATTTCAGGACTGAAGACGCACTAGTTCTACTTCAGTTTCTGAAAGAGACATAACCAGTCGATCACATTGGGTTAGAGTAAGCGTCTGCTTGGAGAGGATGTGGAGCACCCCCAAGCAGACAACGAGTTAGAGGGAGAGCACCTTGTTAATTTTGTCGCTAACAGTCTTGAAAAGGAGCTTTCGGTAGGTCCCGGAGAAGACATTGAGGTCTCTACGGAGACATTGTACGGGGTCCTCGCCAGCGCTAGCGCTGGCGGGACCTCGATCAATCACGTCTGCAAAACGACTGACGACTCACCGCACGCTAATACCGTCCGTGGACACCTCCTCGATCAGTTTGAGGTTGATTCGGTTGAGGCGGTTGGAGACACACTGTTGCAACGTGATGCGCTTGAGACACCCCCAGATCAACCGGTGGAGGTCTGAAGTTGGAGAGCGACTTGACCCTTACTGGCGACGTGGCCCCAGCAGGGATGTGATCCCTGCAACAACGGACTCAGACCGCTTTCACGGAACAACGAGAGATTTCACGAATTCGGGCTGTGCCAGCGGTTGAATCCTCAACGTAAACACGCACGTTGCAGATGATAGACGCATTGTCAAATACCCAGTGCACACAAACCGACAATCACAGACAGCAACACGGTCTAAGCTGTCACCGCGTGGAAATCAGCGAGTGATTGTCACCGGAGCAGGTGCTTTCCGCATAACTTGCTCTGCAACGCTACCGACAAGCAACCGCTGAATACCATCGCGACCGTGGCTTCCCATTATCACTTGATCTATATCCTCATTCTTGACTGTTGCAATAATTGTCTCAACTGGGTCACCGACCACGACGCTAGTTCGAATTTTCTCGGGACTCATGAATTCGGCCTGCGCATCTTTTAAGAGTGACTCTGCTTCTGCCTTAGCTTGTTTTTCCCAGCTTCCATCGTCATCACCACTGTAACCAGCGAATCCATCAGCAGGGTCGATAACAGTCAGAAGCGTAATGTTTGCATCAGGGAACACAGTTTGAGTGTATTTGACAGCTTCTTGTGCTGGTGCTGATCCGTCAACCGGAACGAGGATTGTTTCAATCATCGGCTTCTATCATATTCCTTTTCATTGGGAGATATTTATTTTCACGGGCTCTCTCGAGTGCGTCTGACAGGCGGCCAAGAATAATTAGTGTCGGTGGAAGAGTCGCAAGGGCAGCAACAAGAGTGAGGAAAATGACACCGGCAGTTAATGACCCAAAGTCAGCTAAAATTGGGAGCGGTGACAGAGTAAGTGCAGAGAATCCGAACACTGTCGTCAGTCCGGAGACAGTAATTGCCTTCCCAACACGTGATCCAGCAGTTTCGACTGCATTAAGTCTCAGTACTTCACGAAGCCGGTTAGTTGAGAGGTCTGCTTGCTGAAGGTGTGCCTAATACCTGGCGACGACCCGCCGTGGCGGGCGTCGCCTCTGGAAGTGGTCGTTTGAGGAGTTCATCAACATGCTGTGTCGGGCAGCGTGGACGGCCCTCGCGGTGCGTCGGGACGTCCCCGCAAACCGGCCACCGGACGACCGTTTCCACCGGTAATTACCGACCGAGGAGACTGCCTTGTGAGTGGCAACGCTGCCGCGTCGGCGGCTCATCGCCGCCGACAGCGGCAGCTCCCCCTTCGATTAGCGTTCTTTGACCACTATCGGCGACTCAGTTCAACAGAACAGGTGACTCAGGTCAGGTTAACTGGCGATACTTTGTGAGGTACTGATTCTTCGCTCTCCTTGAGAAAGGACAACTATAGACCCCACAAGAGATCGACGACCTTCTGTGGGAGAGCTACGGCGTCAACACAGCAGAAAATTCCGGCCCACAAAACATATACCAATCTCAAAAAAAGAGTACCTATGAACTGGATAAGCCAGATTCCATCAATCCTATTTACTTTCTTGATCGTCACTTCGCTAGCAGTTGGCGGTGCTACCGGACACGTCCAGTCTGGGGCACAGGGTACGGTGGCTGACTCTGAAATATTTGAAGAAGTAGGCGATATTGTAAAGATACCAGTTCGTGTCTCACCGCATGACACGGCAACAGTCAACATTTCTCGGAAGCAGTACTCAGCAGAGGTTACTGCAACTGATCAGGATGGTGACGGCCAGATCCAGATCCGAATCAATACATTTGAAACACAGACTTCAGGCAATCCGTCTGGGTATAGTGTCTCGTCTCCAGATCACTTGCGCGAAGTTTCTCAGCGGGGCGATAATGGGCTCACCGAGGGAGAGTATGATATAGCTGTCGACGGAAACGCACCCGATTCAACATTATCACTCAGTTCAGGTGTGTTCCAACCTGGCCAACTGCATACATTGCCTGCTAGTGAGAAAATAAGCAAAACCAATGTTATCAGGAACGGGTCACCTACTCCAAGCCAGATTGCTCGTGGTGACATATTAATCGCAGAGTTCGAAGCGGAAGGAATCATGGGCGTCGGTCGATTTGACGATCCGCCAGGAAACAACGGAATCGTCGCAGTAGACAGTACTGTGGGGACGAAGACAGCTCATACAGTTCAGGTGCAAGGAGAGGGGACTAATACATCATTTCGGGAGATGCGCATTAGCTACGATAACGCGGCAAACGAGTTACCATCAGATCTTGTCAAATTAAATATAACCCACGCTGGTGTAGATTCAGATCAAGATGGGCAAATAGATCGATCATTCATTTCATCAATCGTAAATGTAAATACGAACTCTGAGGGAATAATAAAAATCACAACTACCGACCAGCAAACTGTGTCAGGGTCAGAAACCGTACTCCTACGATATGAAAACGTTACAAATCCATCCAGACCTGGTGCTTACCCTGCAACTATCTCGCTCGGACCAAACCGAATCGACACAACAGTAGAGTATGGTCCGGCCGCAACAGGTAATCTTGGAAACGGATTAAATGTTAAAGCTAGCACAACTAGTTCAAATAGATTTGTCGCACCGCTGCCGTTCAAGTATTTCACCTCACCAGATGATGACCGGTTGTATGTCGCAATGGATACCAGTGGGCTGAACAATGTAACTAGAGAGTCAATATCACTGAGGCTTTCCCAATCTCGAAAAGAAGGGCCCATAGCGGCAAAAAAGTCAGCAACGAATGCCACCCTTGTTGAACCGACTGCTAATATGGCGATAGCAAATGACCAGTGGCAGGCTGGATCAGAGCCACTGGAAATTACAGGTACCACGACCTTGGCTCCTAATACCGACATTTGGATCCGGGTTCGCTCAGGTACTGATGTTCCATCGCCTTGGATATATCATTATCCCACATCTATTCAACCAAACAGAACTTTTGAGGCAGACATCACAGAAGACAGGATTGAGGCCAATGAGCCCGTTTACGTTAGTACGGTAACAAGAACTGGCCCAGTCGGTCCGGAGGAGATAGTTAACGTGACAAACAGGACTGAGCAAAATTAGACATAGTAGCGGGTGTCATAGAACGGTTACCACACCAAAGAGTAGGGTGATGCTGAGGTGGTATGGACTCAGCGACCCTGCAGAATGAGCCTCCGGTAGAGTCGTTCTTCAATGTCGCAGAGACCGAGACGTTAGCGTTGTTTGAGTATCTCTCCTTCGAGCTTCCTGGCGAGTTCGACGTGTTCGCCCCGGCGAAGACGGGGCGAACACGAGAGCATAAACCACCAGAGATGCTGCGTGGGTTCCTGCACTGCTATTACCGTGATATCTGCGGAATTCGTCCTGCTGAGCGGGAGCTTCAGAACACGGTTGTCTGGCTAAGCTGTGTCTTCGATCGACCGCCGTCAAGAGACGCGGTCGATCGATTCCTTACTGACCTCGAACACGTCGTCGACGAAGTCTTTGACCACCTCGTCGAGCAGGCCGCCCGGCGCGGCCTGCTCGACTTGACCTACTGCATCGATTCAACCAACGTGAGGCCGATGCCCGCTGACCAAGGTGCGTCGAAATGCTACGATCCAACCGATAAAGAGTACTACTACGGCTACGGCTGTACGATTGTTTCGACCGGACAAAAAACACCGATTGCAGCGGAGTTCACCGAGGGCAAACAAGCGCCCATCCGTCTTTAGCTAAGAGAGGAACCGCTGTATAGCAGTAGCTTATTGAGGCTTCTTTTCGAGAGGGATGAGGTGGCGATAGCTGTGTCCGACAGAGGCTCCTCATCGAGAATCATGCGTCGGCTCACTACACTGTTTCCTTCTGAGTTCCTCGAAGAGCACGCCGAGGAACTCGGCGTGGTCGAGCGTGACCGTAACCTCCAGATACCTGTCCTCGTATGGGCGCTCGTGTTCGGCTTCGCCGCCGGCGAGAGCCGAACACTCGCTGGGTTCAGACGCAGCTACAACTCTACAGCCGACGAGACGATCTCTCCCGGTGGATTCTATCAGCGGTTGACGCCGATGCTGGCGAAGTACCTCCGCGACCTCGTCGAGCACGGCCTCGACGAGGTCGCTGTTCCCGATACTGTTGACGCTGATATCGGCCGATTCAGGGACGTTATGATCGCTGATGGAACGGTGTTTCGGTTGCACGAATTCCTCTCTGATGAGTTCCAAGCCCGGCACGAGGAGCAGACTGGAGCGAAGCTCCACCTGCTCCACAACGCCACCGACCAGACAATTGAACGGATCGATGTGACTGATGAGAAAACGCACGACAGCACGCTGTTCAAGACAGGATCGTGGCTGCAAGGACGGCTCGTTCTGTTCGATCGAGCGTCAGTCGATCACATCGGGTTAGAGGAGGCGTCTGCTTGGATGCGGTGTAAAGCCTAGCGGCGCCCTGCCGTGGGGGGGGCGCCGCCTCTTGCGGTGGTCGTTCACGGAGTTTTGCGAAATGACGCTTCGCGCAGTTTGGACAGCACTTGGTGTCCGCAGGTCTGTTCCAGCGAATCAACCACTTGACGACCGGTTCTTCCGGTAACTGTCCATCGGGCCGGACAGCGGTCGTCAGTGGTGACACTGTCGCGTCGGCGGCAGTCCGCCGCCGACAGCGACGGTCCATCCCGAAAATCATGCTCACCAACGGTTCGAAGATGCTCCACAGCTAGTTCGGTTTGGTTCACCGCCATCAAACGGGGTTACGCGGCTGTCAATGTGATCGACTGAGCTTGGAGTGCTGTGGGAGATCGGCCTTTTCGAGGCCAGCCTCTTCGAGAATATGTGGCATCTCGCTCAGCAGATCTAACGCCCCTCGGTATGGCTTCTCCAAGTAAACCCGGAGAGAATGGAGCGATACAACGGCGTAGTCGGCGAAGCCACCACCCCGTTGGGGGTGGCGACTTCGCTTCGGCCACCGACAGCATTTTTAGCTAACTGAACCGCCTTGCTCATGAAGCAGCAAATATTCGACATAGACTATCGGCTGTTTCTTTCTCCTTCCCACTAGCTCTGGCGGTCGAAGCCGGCGCTGTCTTTCAGTTAGGCGGTGCCATCATCTGAATCGTTCTATTGTAGTTATCATATAACAATACCAGTTGAGAATCTCTGAGAGGCTGATGAGGAAAAAAATCATGATTGGTGTTGTCATAGTTGCTGTAGTAGGTGCTGGTACTGCAACCAGCACTGGAATCCCAGCATTGCAAGTGCCGAATCCGACTTCAGAGCCAACCCCAACACCAACAACAAACTTAGAAACAACTCCGGACCCAACCCCAGAATCAACTCCGACAGCAACCCCAACCCCAGAATCAACTCCGACAGCAACCCCAACCCCAGAATCAACTCCGACAGCAACCCCAACCCCAGAATCAACTCCGACAGCAACCCCAACCCCAGAATCAACTCCGACAGCAACCCCAACCCCAGAATCAACTCCGACACCAGCAGCAAACACAGTGGTTGTCGAAATTGGGGACTGGGGTGAGGCAGTACATAATGGTTCAGAGGTCCGGTTTCGAGTAACTAAGTATAGGATCACCGAACTTATTGAAGAGAGTGATGGAGACGTAGAAACGCCATCGGAAGGTGATAAATTTGTAGTTGCCACTATTCAGATGGCGACGGATCCCGGAAATAACGTTACTGTCGGACAAGAGCAATGGTCATTTACTGGACTTGCCGATAAGGAGCATAGCTCACATGAGGTGACTTTCGGCATCCGGAATGGGTTCCCTAATAAAACAGAGTTGCATGGAGATAATGTCCAAGGTACTATAGTTTGGGAAGTAAAATACCCAAACGATGCAGAGTTCAACATGGTACCTTATAACAACCAAACTGGGCAGGCAGGCCGTGTCGTCACGGACTAAAATATTCGCCGAGCCTGTCATAGAATCCGACTCATAGCTTCTCACAGCCCGGACCGTTTCCTCGCTCGTAGCTGGTGATTGCTCGTGCATTTCGTGGCGTGTGGATAAAGGGTGAGAGTGTCCTGTCGTTTCCACCGAAGCCGAGCGAGCGCTTGATTGTCGAATACGAGGTTTCGGCCATCCGATGCTGAAAGTACCATTTTGACCGGATGGGGGCGTTATTCGCGGTGGCGTTCAGTGACGAGCCACGGTAATTCACGGGGTAGTCGATATCTAGTGCGGCAACCTCGCACTCAGTGTTCCAGTCTTGGAAACCGTTGTCAGCAGCGACGGAAAGCAGGTCGTCCGCGTTCTGGCGGACGACCTGCGGCCCGGTCTTGGTATCGTGTTGCCAGCGTGCCGAAATATGTACGTCAAGCACAGCAATCGATTCCACATCGGTCAATATCGTCACTTTCAGCGTCTGAACGCTGTTTCCGGAGCGTTGGCGGTAGTACGATGAAGAGATATGGCGGTCGAAGAACGTGCTATCAAGTGCTGCGTGACCGGACTGCGGGTGTTGCTGCAGCGCAGCAACGCCCGCCAGACCCACATTTTCACCCGGCTAAAGGACTTGTAGATAGTTGTGTAGTCTGCTCTGTTGAATAGCGGTGTTGGTCGGGGTAGTCGGAGTTTGAGTTGCTCGTTAGTAGCTGACGCTAGTGGTCTCAAGACCAAGATAGTCTCAGTGTGGCTCAGAGGCCGCTATTCAACAGAGCAGTGTAGTCCGGGAGTTTATTCTGATCAAGGTCAAGAAGCTCACGGAGTTCAGCCATGTATTCCAGCCGATTCGGCGTTTCACGGTAGCTGTGCTCTTCTTCGACCCGGAAACAGTGCAAGACGACGTGGACCCAGGGGCGAACCCGCCACTGGCGGGCTCGCCCGCGTGCTTCCCTAACGCTTGTTTGGCTAGACGCCGACACTGCTTAACGAAGTCGAGGATATCGATTTCCATGACAAAGTCGATTTTTTCGCCTTCGTCCTTCTACTCCGCTATATGGGCCGATTAGACTGCTATTCACCTATGGAAACGCTGCTATCTGCACAAACCACCGTTTTCGACAAAATGTTTACGCTGTCCTGTGGTCTGGGGTTCTCATAGCCGACAGGCGGTCGATATCTTCAGGCGGTGTGGTCGCGGTAGGGCGATAGCTGTCACTCACGCTGGCCTCGACCGGCCACTGAGGGCCGTCTAGTACCTAGCGTAACTTCTGGAGATACCCGCCGAGATACTCCTCAATCCACGAGGCCGCGAAGCTCAGCTGAGTCGTCAGTTGCTCAAAGAGTTGAGTGAGGAGAGCGCGGTATTCTGCCGCGCTCTCCACGATCAACGGTGATGCTTCCCATTTGAGGCTCTTCCAGACCTGCTTGATTGGGTTGAGATCTGGAGAGCCGACCGGGAGAAAGACGAGATCGATACCGAGTTGGTGGGCTCGTCTACGCGTGTACTCGCACACGTGCGAGGAGAAGTTGTCCAAGATGAGCAGAATCCGCTGGGTATGTTAATATTCATATAATTTCGATTGGTCTGGTGGTTCGCCGGTTGCCACATAGGGTGCAACAGTTCTAAAGAACTGTGCCACAAGGACAAGCAAAATTGGTCCAAGAAAGATCCCATAAGCGCCAAACACAATCGGTCCGAGGATGTACGCAAACATAAGTAACCCCACGTGTGTTCTGTTACCGCTTACATATGGCCGAATAAGGAAATCAGGAATTGTGTCGACAACAACAAATGCTAATATGAGGAATAGGAGTACGTACCCAATTGCAGTTGCTTGTCCACTAGCGACGGCCCCAACAGTAAGAATGGCTCCGACAGGGAAGTAGACAATCTTCATGCCGACTACCGGGATCAAACTCCCTGCACCGGTAAGTGCGCCAACCAACGGTGCAAATGGAACTTGGACAGCTGCCGGAGATATCGAATTGTATGCCGAAAACACAACTATCCCAATGATTCCAGTCACGAGTGCATTCAAAATATTACCAAACAGAATTGAAGATAATTCATCGTCAACAGCTATCGCATACGACTCGACAACTCCAGATTCATCGAAATGATCGAATAGCCATCGCGAAAGACGTGGCCCATCAGTGAGTAAATAGTATGTTCCACTTAAAAGAAGAAATGCCTGAATCCCCACATCAGCGAAAACCCCAATTGAGCTGATAAGTGTCCCTAATGTTTGCTCTATCCACGTCCGAACACTGGGGGCGTTGAGTATTGTGACAATCTCTTCCGGGCTCATATCCAATAGGTCACTTATTTGCAATCCCGCAATAGGCTCTGGGAGTCCGCCACTGTCTGCAGATTGTATCGCAGAGAGGTACCCTGATGCAAGATCGTTTTGACCGATAAATTGCTGCACAGCAGGAACCACTAGTACAAGCGTGTACGTGAACAAGAGAAGGAACGGAAGCAAAAATACCGATATTGTGGTGACAGCGAGTATCTGACGTCGGTACGGCAAGCTGTATTCACTGAAATAAGGTGGAGTAGAGACACTTTCGAGTTTGCGGTAAATCGGGCGACTTGCATAATACAGGAATACGGTAAATATGAGCGTTGCTCGGAACTGTACCAATACAAAAGCTACCCCTATTAGCAAACCTAGTCCCCCTATGGCAAAGAGAGAACGTTGCTGGAATCTTGTACTGCGTTTCATCCACTAAATAGCAGTTTTCAATATAAAAAATAGTATTGATGCGAAATGAGTATACATAATTTGGTTTTAAATTATAGCTAGATATGATAAAACGTTATGAGTAAGTGTTAATATTATATATTATTATGCGGCCAAAATTGGTTTGCCGGACGCCGCAGGGAGTCGTCTCGGGGTTCAGTCCTCAACCGTCGCTCACTACGCGGTGTATGTGGGATATCGTATTTGCGGAGACTTGCTTCGAGTTTTCTCATTCGTTCGATCTTCTCAACATTGTCCTCTAAGCTATTTCCCACGGGCGGGAAGCCGCGCCGTGAACGGCGCGGAGGATGTCACATTGGGGTAGGCAGGGTAACTTCGGACCACACACTCTGGTAGCGCTCCCATAACAGGACTGCGGGAGGCAGCGCGATGATAGTGAACGCAAATGAGTAGATAACACTTATTGCCATCAATAGACCGAAGTCACCTAAAACAGGTGTGATAGCGAGTGCAAGCGCACCCGTCCCGAGTGACGTTGTGAGCATACTTCCGAGCAGAGCTCCACCTGTTCCTGAGAACGTGATAATTATCGACTCATAAGCGTCTGCGCCAGCATTATACTCATCGACAAACCGGTGAGTGGCGTGGACTGAGTATGCTATCCCAAGCCCAATTGAGATCGAGAGTATTGTTCCTGTTAATGCGTTCAATGAGATGCCGAGATATCGCATCGTCCCAAGTAGGAACGCGATTGCAAGCAGGATCGGGAAGAGGTTTACAATCCCCAGTAGCGGCTTGTCTTCTAGTACGGCGTACGCAATAATAAGGAACAACCCGGTTAGTCCCATCGCGATAATCAGTCCCTGAATTGAAGAGTTGAAAATAATACCCGTCACCGCATCGAAGACGACTATCTGGCCAGTTGCGGTCGTCTCGTATCGGAATTCCTCTGCAAATGCTCTGGCGTCGGTGGCAGCTTCGGACTGTGAGGCCTCCGAGTCAATCGCGTATTCGACCTGTGCGCTCCGCCGATCTGGGGTGAGGTACTGTTCAGCACGGTCACCAGCCGGCGAAGCAAGCAGCACATCGTAGATACGATCAAGATTACGGTCGGGGATCCCATTTCCGTTCACGTCGTTACGAGCAACCAATCTGGCGAATTCTTGATCCTGCTCGGCATATGACTGAATCACTGTCACGATGCTTGTCGGCCGAGCAGATCCGCCGTCGCCGACTGCGAGCGAGCCTGTCGCGTCATCGTTCGGCGCTGCGAGTGCCTCAAGTGCATGGCTCTCCTCGAAGTTCCCCTCAACGTACAATTTCACTGACTGGTCCTGATTGGTTGAGAAGCGGTCCTCAAGCAGATTGAGCGTCTCTGAGACGGTATACTCGCTTGGGGCGAACGGCTCTGGAAGCCCAGTCACGTACGCAGGCTGTTCTTCCGGTGGAAGGAAGTCCTCGGTTTCGAAGGAAGTGTCGACGCCACTCCCGTACATCGCTGCCATCCCACCGGTTATGAGCAACACGACAACGAATGCGATCGGCGCATACCGGCTAGCTTGGGCCGGGAACGTCAGGAATTTTCCGAGCGTCGAGTCCTCGGAAGAGATCGGTGCTGAGTTGAACTCAGGGACATTGTAAGCTTCTCGCAGCCTGTCGACTTCTAACTTCGCTGCCGGGAGAAACAGCCCGAATATCAGGAATGTGAAAATAATCCCAATCCCTGAGGCGATCCCCATATTCCGGATTGGTGTGAGATCAGATATTACGTTTGCACCAAACCCGAACACGGTTGTAACCGTTACAATGACGAAGGCGATTAGCAGTTGGTTATTCGCTTCCCGCATCGCCTCTGTAGCATTGTATCCTGCGACGGCCTCCTCACGGTAGCGGTTGATGATATGGATCCCGAAGTCAACTCCAACCGCGAGTAGCAGTACAGGGACGGTGATCATTTGCTGACTAAATGGAATCCCGGAGAAGCCAAGGAATCCGAACGTCCAAATGACGGTCAGCAGAAGCGACAGCAAACCCAAGGAGAGGTCAATTGGATCACGGTAAGCGATAACCAAGAACAACAGCAATAACAGCACGACAACGGGCATCACGATGGTAAGTGAATCCCCGATGACGGTGGCTGTTTCAGCGTTTGTTACGCCGCTACCGAAGGCGGTTATTTCGCCAGGCTGGTCAGATGCGATAGATCGAATCGTTATCTGTACTTCTTGAAGATTGCTATCAGAGAATCCGGAGGGCACATCGTGTGATATAACCGTGATTGACGCTGAGGCACTTGCGCTCGTCGGGTTAAAGTCAGTTGCAAGCGTCCTGGTAAATCGTGAGTTGTCGGACAATTCACGAACGATTTTTTCGATGCGACTTGCACTCGTCGACTCGATAGCGCGTCGTTGTTCGGCTGCCGTGTCCGCTGAGGGGTCAATTTGCTGAGCAATGACCGTTGCCGGGCCATTCGCTGAGGCGGCACGGAGGTTGTCCCGCGACTCAACTTCCTCTAAAACCCGGAGATCCCTGAGAAGTGCTTCCTTCGTCAGGACGTTACTTCCCGAGTGGATGAGTTGAGTAGATTCACTCTCCGGTTTGAACGGATCTTCAAATTCTTCATTGACTGCATCAAGCGCCTCTTGTTCCTCAAGACCGTCGGTGAACGAGTCAGTCGCTTCAGTATCTGTGCTGACTAATCCTACCCCGCCAGCGAATACAAGCGTGAGCACGAGAAAGCCGACAATGACTTTACGTGGACTGTCGACGATGGTGTTATTAAGCCGCCGCGTCCACACCTCTATCTGCTCGTCAAGCGACATCAGCTATTGCTGCCTCCGATAGATGACGAGCGCCGCCGTTCCAATAACGAGGAGCGCAACGGCGATAACTGGCAGCGGTAGCCCACCCTCTTGGCTTTCGATTACATCAATTGGAAGTCGGTAAGTCTTGGTGAGATGGCTGTCGCCTTCGGTGTCGTCATATCGGAAGTCCAAAGAGATAGGGTAGGTACTCCCCACTGTTGCAGACCCGGTGGTAGTCAACTCGAACGTCACCGTTTTTGTCTCACCCGGGTCAAGTGACTGAACGTACCCCGTGTCGGTATCTCCCGTGTCTAACGGATCGTCGGCGAACAGTCGGACCTCGATATCGCTTGCGACTTCGTTGAGGTTGTTCGTTACTGCAACATCGACAGCACGGGAACCACCTGCTTGGATAGTACGGTTTTCAATCGTGGCATCAAAGCGATCGCGCTCAGAAGCAATCTCGGCGTCTACAGCCAATTCATCGAAAGTCCTTGTCTCACCTTCGTCGTTGCGGTACTTGATGGCCATGTCAAATGAACGGAGCCCAGACTCGGCGCTACCGCTGATTGCAATCGGCAACGAGAAAGACTCAGATTGACCGGGATCAAGCGTTCCTACGGCGGTTGAATCTTCCGTTGGAATCACACTCTGGTCCTCCCCAGTGTACTGTACCACGACGTTGCGTGCCGGCAGGGGCCCGTCGTTGTGTACGGTACCAATCAAGTCACCGTCCTCACCGACACGAAGTTGTGACTCCACGTTACTAAGTGTGAAATCCTGCTCGCGGATCGATTGGACCGTGGTCGTAATCGGGTCTGATGTTCGGTCAATTCCATCGATATCATCGTAGTTTATTTTCAAGTTAACTGAATACCCTCGTACAGGAGCGTCGGACTCAAGTGCAGCGTTATAACTGACAGTCCGGATCTCCCCTGGTTCCCAGTCGCCGACAGATGCTGTCGAAGACGTATCTCCGGATTCGAACGTTAGCGAACTACTCTGTGACTCTGCATTGATATTTGCACCTCTCGCGATTTCTGAGCCGGTGTTCTTGAGTGTGAACGAGACATCATTGTTATCGCCAACCTGCGTTGTCGCATTTGCTTCAACAATCTCAAACCGAGCATCCTCCCGAACCTGAACTGTTATTGAGCCAGTTTTCGTTTTTGTGGAGTCGCTTCCCTCAGTAGGTCCACTGGGCCCATAGCGAATATGGCGGGTATATGAATACTCGTAATTGACTGGGAGTTTGTATGTTCCCGGTTCAGCATTGTCTGGGACTATAACAGAGACAGTCTTTTCTATACTTCCAGTTGGAAAGTTACCAACAGATACCTGTCCAGTTTGGACATCAATTGGAGTATCCCCGTCATCTATCTCAAAGGATAGTCCTCTAGCAGTCATAACACTATCTTCGTACTGCGATGGACCATGCTGGATAATCTGACCGTAATTAACAATCGAAACTGTGAGCTCATCGGCGGTGTCGGCTGATAACGGCTCAGATGAAGTTGTGAAAGTGACATCTGGGTTTCCAACAACGTCCCCAGATTCTGATGCCTGAGCAGTTGCAATATTGGGGACCGCACTAACAACGAATCCCACGAGTAAAACGGCAGTCAGGACGGTGGTTAACGACGGCGGGTTAGGAAGTGTGTTCTGTGTCATTTTGCGTTTACTAAGTAATCAATCAAAAGGTGCGGGTGCATATTACCCTGTTGGTTTCGGTCACCGGACTGACCGACACATAAAAACCGGATCAAGAGAGGCTCTATAAAAATCCACTGAACCCCCCGGAGCCTGAAGTGCGTCATGGAGTCGTGAAAGTCAGCCTACGACAGACACCTCCGAGTACGGGAGCGTCACAGGGTCAGATGAGAAGGAACAGTAAAATGCGAATCGCAACCCAACTGACCAACAACGGTGCCTCTCGCCGCACCGAATTACCTCAAAGGACAGGCTGTGGCCGTATCTCAGGGGCTCTAACTCCACAGGCGGACTCTTACAAATCTAGTCAAGACGCGTTCAAGAAAATCGTTCGAGTTGTGCCTTGATTCACCAATAAGGTCTAGACGTAAGCGCCCCTATAATCTGGACAGGCGCAATGTCACGGCCACATAGAAGAGGATCCGACAGTCTCGTGCACTCCGATAGAACAGTGGTCATTCGTCTTTAGCTAAGACTCACACCTCGGTTGCATAGCGGTAGCGAGCGTCTCTTGCAGGATCGGTCGTTGCTGGTGGATCTTCTGTGCATCTTCGATCAACCGCTCCAACAGCGGCGGTGGCGA
>NZ_JAAOHT010000075.1:0-20725 GCF_011440255.1 Haloarcula sp. JP-Z28
CGCTAACGGGACGTTTTTCCCCACGAGGGCCGCATACCCGTACAATGACTGTTCTCGAGTCCGTTCACGAGGCCCACGGAGCGACGTTCAGGGAGGTCGGTGGTCGGCAGGTCGTCGACAACTACGGGCGACCGGAGCGGACCCACCGCGCGGTTCGGAACGTCGTCGGCGCGATGGAGTACGGCTACGGCGTCATCGTCGTCACCGGCGAGGACCGCGTCGACTACGTCGACAACGCCGTCTCGAATCGCGTCCCGGACGAGGACGGCGCGGGCTGTTACGCGCTCTTGCTTGACCCCGACGGCCGCGTCGACACGGACATGTATGTGTACAACGCCGGCGAGCGCCTGCTCGTGTTCACGCCGCCCCAGAAGGCCGAGGAACTGGCTGCGGAGTGGGCGGATAAAACGTTCATTCAGGACGTCGAGTTCGAGGAAGCGACTGACGACTTCGCCGTCTTCGGCGTCCACGGGCCGAAAGCGACAGAGAAAATCGCCAGCGTCCTCCACCAGACCGGGACCCCACCAGCGCCGCTGACCTTCGAGCGGGGCGAACTCGGTGACGCCGGCGTCTCCGTCATCCGGACAGACGACCTCGCTGGGGAGGAGAGCTACGACGTGGTCTGTAGCGCCGACGACGCCGAGGCTGTCTTCGACACGCTGGTCAACCGCGGGCTCAACGCCGTCCCTTTCGGCTACCAGACCTGGGAGACGCTGACGCTCGAGGCCGGGACGCCGCTGTTCGACACCGAAATCGAGGGCGCGCTCCCGAACGACCTTGGCCTGCGGAACGCCCTAGACTTCGAGAAAGGGTGTTACGTCGGGCAGGAGGTCGTCTCGCGTATCGAGAACCGCGGCCACCCAACACAACGGCTGGTCGGCCTCGCTGTCGAGGCGTGCCCGGACCCCGGCGCTGCGGTGTTCGCCGGCGACGAGCACGTCGGCGATGTGACCCGCGCCGCACAGAGTCCGATGCGGGAAGCCCCTATCGCGCTGGCAAACCTCAGCTGGGAACGGCCCGAAGAAGCGTTGAAAATCCGCATCGACGGTGAACCGGTCAGCGCCCAACAGGTCGACCTGCCCTTTATTGATGGCTCGGCACAGTCGGCACGGTTGCCGACCTACGAGTAGCGTCGGTCACTCTAGTTCAATAACGGCCCGCCCGCTGGTCGCACTCCGGACCCGGTCTCGCAGTTCACTAGCCTCGACAGTAGGGACTCGAACGTCGAAGACGACTTCGGCTTCGTAGTCGGCCTCAAACTCCACGCCCGCCGATTCGAGCAGGCTCCGAACACTGCCCGAGTCGTCGTAGGCGACGGTCACGGTGAACTGCTCGTGGGGTACTTCCTCGACGACGCCGGCGTCGTCAACGCCGTCCTTCACCGCTCGGGAGTACGCACTGGCGAGGCCGCCGACGCCGAGGTTCGTCCCGCCGTAGTACCGCGTGACGACGGCGACAATGTTCTCAATGTCACGCTGCTGGAGGACGTTCAGCGCGGGGTCGCCGGCGCTGCCGCTTGGTTCGCCATCGTCACTGGAATACTCCCGAAAGGGATCGGATCGGACGCGGTAGGCGGGGACGTTGTGGGTCGCGTCGGCGTACTCCTCTCCGACGGCGTCGACGAACGCCTCGGCGTCTTCGACGGTTGTCGCTGGGGCGACGTGGCCGATGAACTCCGAACCCCGCACCTCGAAGCGCGCCTCGCCGCGGCCCGGAACGGTCCGATAGCTGTGCGTCACGGGCTGGGGTACGCCCGGCGGCGGAATAGCGTTTGTCGTTCGCTCCCTGCGTGTGGCATCAAGTCAGTCTGTCTCGTCGCCGGCCTGTCGCGACCCCCAGACCCGCTTGTCCAGCAGCTTGACCTGCATTCCGTCCCGAACCAGCAACTGACAGGAGAGTCGGGGATAGCCAAACCGGTCGGCAAGGTCGTCGTGCCAGTGGTCGGGGTCGGGCGGTTCGGCAAGGCGGACGCCGCAGGTGGCACAGATGCCGCGGCCGCCGCAGTTGACTCGCGTGGCGTAGCGGCCGTGTGGCGAGAGGTCGGCATCGAGCAGCACGTCCCGGAGGACAGCCCCCGGTTCGGCGGTGAGTTCGTGGGTCTCGCCGGCTGGCGTCTCGACGGTGAGCGTTGCCGGCATTACGCAAGTTCGATAGTCCGAACGAACGCCAGCCGGCGGATTTCGTTGATGAGGTCGCCGGGGAGTTCCTCGTCGGTGATGACGTACAGTTTCGGTTCGTCGGTGAACTCGGGGTCTTCGCTCAGGACCTGCCGGATGGAGATACCGTGGTCGGCGATAGCCGACGTGACCGTCGAGACGATGCCGGACTCGTCGGCGGCCCGGACGGTGACAGTCACTGCGTGCAGGTCGAGCACTGGGGCGAGGTCGAGCAGGCTCGGCACAGAAGATATGTTGCGGAAGATGCGCCGCAGGTCGTCATCGTCGAGAATCGCGTCCGTCGTCGCGTTGACCACCCGGCGGTCGACGTTGGCCTCGCGGGCGATACCCGTGTTCGGAATCTCGATACCGCCGGAGACGACGCGGCCGTCCTCGTTGACCGAGAACCCCCGTTCCAGCAGCAAGCGGATGACGTCCTGCTGGCCGGGAGAGTCCTCGAATTTCTGCATAATCTCGTCGAACATACGGAGTGGTGGACGTGGGGCCACTAATCGGTGCCGGCAGCAGTTGAAACAGGCGCGGTCGCGCGCTGGAGTCGGCTATAGCTCGCCTTTCGTACTCGCCACGTCGGACCGGCGCTCGTCAATCCGGGTCGCGTCATCGAGCGACCGGGCCAGGCTCTTGAACAGCGCCTCGATCTCGTGGTGGGCGTTCTCGCCGTCGACGCCACAGTGCAGTGTCAGTCCGGCGTTCATCGACAGCGAGCGACAGAAGTGCTGGGCCATGTGGCTGGTCATCCCACCGACCGAGGCCTGTGAGAACTCGCCGTCGAACTCGAAGTACGGCCGGCCGGAGATATCGACGACGACGCTCGCAACGGCCTCGTCAAGCGGGACCTTGCGGTCGGCGAAGCGGCGGATGCCGCGCTTGTCGTCCAGCGCCTCGGTGAACGCCTCGCCAAGCGTGATGGCGACATCCTCGACGGTGTGGTGGTCGTCGATGTCCAGATCGCCGTCACACTGCACGGTCAGGTCGAACAGCCCGTGGGTGGAAAAGGAGTCGAGCATGTGGTCGAAGAAGCCGATGCCGGTATCGATGGTGCTGTCGCCGTCGCCGTCGACGTCGAGCGTGACCTCGATATCCGTCTCGGCCGTGGTCCGGGTGACGGCTGCTGTCCGGTCAGTCATACGTATCACGTATCAGGCCGTGTATTTGTGGATTGCGTCCGGCCACCCGGTCCAATAGTTACTCTGTCTGCTCGTCAAGCAGCGCCAGCAATCGGTCGGTCACCGCCGGCGCATGTTCGATGAAACAGCAGTGGCGACCCTCGACAGCCTCCACAGTGCCGCGGGGGAGGTCGGCTGAAAGCGACTGTGCGGCCTCCGGCGACACAACGGGGTCGTCCAGCCCGTAGTACACCTCGGCAGGCTGGGTGATTTCGTACAGCGGTGGTGCATCGAAGGCCGTCATTGCGTTGGCCTGCGCGTCACGAGCCGCGCCGGTCGCGTCCTCCTCGGCGCGCCAGCCTGCGATCTGCTCCATGAGGTCAGGGTCGTGTTCGCGGAACGCCGGCGAGAACGCGCCGTCGAGCGACGACGGGGCATTGAGCGCAAGCGCGTCGAGTGCGTCCCGGTCAATCGCATCGCCAGACCCCGCCGTACAGTACAGCGTCAGCGAGCGGGCGCGGCTGTACTGGTGGGCATACTGGAGCGCGACCATCCCACCAAGCCCGGCTCCAACGAGGTGGGCGCTCCCGACGCCGTGGTCGGCCAGCACGGCTTCGAGGTCGGCCGCCAGCGTTCCCACATCGTACGGTCCCGCGGGCGCGTCCGACCGGCCGGTCCCGCGGAGGTCCCACACTACCGTCTCGTAGGGGCCGGCGACGGCGTCGTAGTGCCAGCCCCAGAGCCACGCGCCGTACCCCACGTCGTTGATGAACACGACGGTCGGGCCGTCGCCGTCGGCTTCGTAGTAGAGAGACACGTCTCGGTTGCGTGCGGTCGGCATTGGCCGTCAATTCCCGCGCCGGCAGTGTGTCTCTTTCGGTGAGTAGGTCTTTCACGCTGGCTGTCGAAGAGCCGCCAATCCCGTGTCCGGTGCAGAATCACTTATCGGCGCCGTCGTGTTGGTCGTGAGCCTAGGTGTCGCCGCGCAACTGGTTGCCGACTGGCTCCAGATCCCGAGCGTCGCGTTCCTGCTGGTCGCCGGCGTCCTCGTCGGCCCGCAGGCGCTCGGGCTGGTCGACCCCGCGATATTCGGGCAGGCCGGACTGCAGGCTATCGTCGGCCTCAGCGTCGGCATCATCGTCTTCGAGGGGGCGTTCCACCTCACTGTTGAGCGCGTCCGTGAAGCATCCAGAGAGGCGCTTGGACTGGTGACAATCGGCGCGTTCGTCTCGCTTGTCGGAACCGCCGTCGCCGTCAAGGTCGTGTTCGGGACGACGTGGCCGGTCGCCGTCCTCGTCGGAAGCCTGCTTATCGCCACCGGGCCGACGGTCATCACGCCGATCATGCAGGTGGTTCCAGTGCGGGACCGGGTCGCCGCGGCGCTGGAGACTGAAGGTATCATCAACGACGTGACCGCCGCTATCCTCGCGGTGGCGACCTTCGAGTTCGTCATCGCGAGCCAGTCCTCGCCGGTGGTCGTCATCGAGGCGTTCGTCGCCCGATTGGCCGTCGGCCACGTCGTCGGCATCGCCGTCGGTGGCGGCACCGCACTACTGCTCAAGCGGTGGCACCTGTCGGCGGACAATGCCCTTCAGAACGCCCGGGTCGTGGTCCTGACCGCGGCACTGCTGGCGTACGCGCTCGGGAGTATGTGGCTCTCTGAAGCCGGTATCGCAGCCGCCGCCATTGCCGGTATCGTACTGGGGAACGCCGAGATCCCCCACAAAGAGGAGGTTGCCGGGTTCAAGGGCGGTATTACGCTGTTTGTGCTCTCGTTCGTGTTCATCGTGCTGGCGGCACAGCTCTCACTCGGCGACCTGCGTGCGCTCGGGGTCGGCGGGCTCGTCGTCGTCATCGTCGTCGCTGCGCTCGTCCGCCCGCTTGGCGTGTTCCTCTCGACGCTAGGTGGCCGACTGACAGTTCGAGAGCGGATGTTCGTCGGCGGGATGGGGCCGCGCGGTATCGTCCCGGCCAGCGTCGCCACGCTGTTTGCCATCGAACTGCGTCCCGAGAACCCCGAAGCCGCGACGGTTCTCGTCGGGACCGTCTTTCTCGTCATCTTCGCGACCGTCATGTTTCAAGGCGGGCTGGCCCGTCACTTCGCGCAAGCGCTTGACATCCTTCCTATGCAAACACTCATCGTCGGTGGCGGTCGTGTCGGCCAGGAGCTGGCAGTACGGTATGAATCACGCGGCGAAGAGGTCGTCCTCATCGACAGCGACGAGGACACCGTCGAGCGGACCCGGGCCGACGGCCACCGCGTCGTTCACGGGGACGCGACGAACGCGACCGTCCTCGAAGAAGCAGGGGCGAACCGGGCCTCCGTCGTCGTCGCTGCGACCGCAGACGACGACGTGAACTTGCTCGTGGCACAGCTGGCGACGACCCGGTTCGACGTCGACACCGTGGTCGCCAGAGCGAACCAGCCGGACAACGTCGAGGCCTTCGAGGACCTTGACGTCGAGACGATATCCGCCGGCTTCGCCGTCGCCGACGCTATCGACGACGCGGTCGAGCGACCAGCGCTGGCCCACTGGCTGTCGGACTCCGGCCGAACAGGGGACGTACTGGAAGTCGAACTCAGCAACGACTCACTGGTCGACCGGACCATAGAGGAAACCGCGGAGAAGCTTCCGAACGGCTGTCTGGTCGCAATGGTGAGTCGCAACGGCACAGACAGAGTCCCCGACAGCGATTTCCGCCTCGCCAGCGGCGATCACCTGACGCTCGTCTGCGAGACCAACGAAGCGATGCAGGACGCCAGAAGACTGTGTCAGGGCGGCTAGCCGGACAGCACGTACCGCTCAGCGCAGTTCGTCGAGCGAGACGGTCGCCGAACGGTCCGCGGTAACCCACTCTGTCACGGACTGCTGGCGATCCGAGGGGAAGATAGTCAGCTCCGAAGGGTTCTCGGGGTCGTCGTACAAGTAATCCAGTTCGAACTCCGGCGCTTCGTTCAAATCGGTGTCCGACGGGGGCGTCGTGGTAGCACTCATCGTTCAGGTAGCGTGGGTAGCACTGCAGTTTGTACACAGTTCGTCGGGAGCACGGCCGCTGGCAGCGGGCACACTGGTCCCACAGCGCCGACACGTCCGTTGTGACCGAACGTACTCGGTGTGAGTCCGAATGTGTGCGATGTCACGTTCTCCGCTCATATCTGCTATAGATGGGCAGTTACTAAAAATACTTTTGGAAATCCATCCAGATATACCTAATACAAGTAAATGTAATTGTATCCCTTGGATGTATTCGAATCGTTCGAGCAGAATATTCCTCCACAATCGGACAACTGTCCGAAGCAACGGAGCGGAAAGCAGCACTAACGGCGAGAAAACCAGAGACGGTTCAGGCGTTTGCGACAGTTCGCAGGATCTCCGGCGCGTCGTCAAGCGCGTCGTCAAGCGCGTCCGCATCGGGACCGCCGCCCTGTGCAAAGTCCGGCGGGCCGCCACCGCCGCCGCCGACGCGACCGGCGAGTTCGCCGACGACTTCACCGGCGTCGACATCGACGCCGTCGGGCACTGAGACGACGAACTGCGCGCCGTCGAGTCCCGAGCCAAGCACCGCGATGTTGCCTTGCTCGACGATAGCGTTCGCCTGCGCGCGGAGTTCATCCATGTCGGCGTCGATGCGCCCGACAACGGCGGTCGCATCGCCGACCTCAACTTCTTCGTTGTCGCCACCGCCGCTGGCACGGGCCTCAGCGAGTTGCTCTTTGAGCTGTTCGATTTCTTTGCCACGGGCCTTCCACTCGTCGAAGAACCGCTCGGCAGTCTCCGGGACGGCATCGGGCGCAACGTCAAGGATATCCGCGGCTTCGGTGAGCGCGTCTTCGGTGCGCTGGGTGGCCTCAATGGCCGCGTTGCCCGCCGCAAACGTCAGGCGGATGACCCCGTCCTGAATCCGCTCGGTGTTCAGGAGCTTGACAGCCCCGATGTCGCCGGTTCGGGCGACGTGGGTGCCACCACAGGCCTGCACGTCGTCGCCGACAGTGATGAGGCGGATCTGCTCGCCGGCCGGAATCCCGCCCTGATAGAGGTCGAAGCCGTACCGTTCCTCGGCATCGTTGCGGTCGGGCCACTCCTGTGAGACGGTGATGTTGTCCTGAATGATGTCGTTTGCGAGGCGTTCAATCTCTTTGACTTTCTCGCGGCTCACCGACTCGTAGTGGCGGATGTCGATGCGGGCTGAGTCGGTGCCCTTCTGGGCCCCGGCCTGCCTGACGTGCTCGCCGAGTACCTGCCGGGCGCTGTGGATGACGATGTGGGTCGCCGTGTGGTGTTGCATCAGGCGCTGGCGACGGGTGGCGTCGACCTGCCCGCGGACGAACTCACCCTTGCCGGGGTCGTCGTCGCAGGTGTGGACGATGACATCGCCGTACTGCTGGACGTCGGTCACCTCGGCGGAGACGTCGTCGGTCGACAGCGTCCCCTTGTCCGGGGGCTGGCCACCGCCCTCCGGGTAAAACATCGTCTGGTCGAGCACCACGTCGTAGGTGTCGTCGTCGCGGTCAAACACCTCAAGGACAACGGCTTCGAACTCGGTCCGCTGCTGGTCCTCGTAGTAGAGCCGGTCGGTCTCGGGCAGTTCTTCGAGTCGGTCCTCGTAGGGCGTCTGTGACTCCTCGGTGGCGGTATCGTCGCCGCCGTGGCGCTGGGCGACGACCGCGTAGAAGTCGTCGGGCACGTCGACCGCGACGCCTTTTTCGGCGGCGATCTCCTCGACCATGTCCGGCTGAATCCCGTGGGAATCGTACAGTTCGACCAGTTCCGACGTCGGAATCGGCTCGCCCTTTTCGGCGTACTCGTCGGCCAGCTGGCGGACACGCCGGCCACCGCGGTCAAGCGTCTCGCGGTACTTCTCGACCTCGGTGCGGACGATGTCACGGATGGTGTCGCGGTTCTCGTAGTCGAGGCGCTCGGCCTGCATGTCGACGAGTTCGTCAAGCGGCGCGTCGACGCCGACGCCGTCGACCAGTCGCTTCGTTCGGCGCAGGACCATCCGTGCCAGATAGCCTGTCCCGACGTTCGACGGAACGATACCGTCCCCGAGCATGTACGCGAGCGTCCGGCAGTGGTCGGCGATGGCATAGATGTCCTCAAGCGGAGCCATCAGGTCCCGCATCTCCTCGACCTCGACGCCGACCTCGGCGGCGATGGTGTCGCGTTCGGCTTCGATGTCTTCGGCCTCGTCGATGTCCATCCGGCCCGCGAGCTTCGCGGCCTCGTGGACGATTCGCTCTTCCTCGTCGGTGAGCTCGATGCCGGCGTTGTCCTTGAGGAAGGCGATCATGTCGGGGTAGACGGCCTCGTACACCGTCGGCGTCCCCTGGCTCATCCAGGTCCAGCGTTCGAGCCCATAGCCGGTGTCGACGATGTAGGTGTCCATCGGCGAGTACCGGTTGCCGTCCTTCATCTCGTACTCGCCATCGGAGTCCTGCTCCATGGACATGAAGACGAGCGTGGCGAGTTCGGCCCCGCGGTAGATAACCTCGATAGCCGGACCGGCGTTGCCGCCACCGACCCACGGGTCCTCGATGTAGACGATTTCGTCCAGATTCGCCCCCATCTCCTCGAACAGTTCGTCACAGTACTGGACGGTTTCGTTCTTCCAGTACACCTCGCCCTCGTAGGCGTACTGCTCGGGGTCTTCGATGTCCTCGCGGGCGTTGAACGCGTGGTGGGCCATCATCTCGAAGGCCATCGTGTGCCGACCGGTCTTCCCGACGTTGTCGATGTCCTGCATCCGGATGCAGGGCTGGCTGATACACAGCGGGTTCGCCGGCGGCGGCGTCGTCCCCGAGGTGACCAGCGGCTGGAAGTCGTAAATCGACGCCTGCGTGAGGAGGACATCGTCGCGCCAGCGGTTGGCTGCCACCGGGTACGGGTCGATGCGCTCATGGTCACGGTCCTCGAAGAAAGAGAGGAACGCCTCGCGCATCTCCGTCAGCGAGTGGGACTCGTCGAACCCGGGGTTGTCGATGAAGTCGTACTCCGCACACGGCGGTTCGCCGCAGGTCTCGCGCTTGACACGGGACCAGAACATGTCGCCACAGGAGACACACTCCTGTCTGTGGAAGCCTTCCTCTTCGAAGTAGTCGAGTTGGTAGGCCTCGTCGAGGTCGCTCATTGGTGTTCAGTTGGCCCACGTTCGCCTAAAACTGTTCCGAAGGGGCCGAGTATTGAGCCGGGAGTCACTGTTGTCAGGTAGATGCAGTCGGACTACAACCGAAAGGCGCCCTTACTCGCCCTGTGCAAGCGAGGCCAGCATCGCTTCGAGTTGCACACGCTCGTTCGCACCACGGGTAATCCGATAATCGGTTTCGCCGATGCGTTCGAGCACTCGGACGGCTGCGTCGTCGTCAATATCGAACTCCCAGATGGAGCGATGCAGTTGGTCGATGATGTCGCCGCCCGCGATGCCCTCTTCGGTCAGGAGTCTATCGAGGGTCGCCCGCGAGGCGGTGAAGTCGCCGTCCAGCGCCGACTGGACCATCGTCCGGATCTCTTCCGGACGGGCCGTCGAAGTGATAGCGTACACTGCCGACTCGTCGACCGTGTCGCCGCTGACCGATGCAGCTTGCAGGCCGTTGATGGCTTTCCGCATATCCCCGTCGGCGGCGTAGACGAGTGCGTCGAGTCCGTCTTCGGTCAGTTCAATGTCTTCTTCGGCAGCGATGGTTCGGATTTCCTCGGCAACGGCGTCGTCTGCAAGCGGCGAGAACCGGAAGACCGCACAGCGCGATTGGATCGGGTCGATGATCTGGCTGGAGTAGTTACACGAGAGAATAAAGCGGACGTTATTCGAGAACTGCTCCATCGTCCGGCGCAGCGCCGACTGGGCGTCGCTGGTCAGCGCGTCGGCCTCGTCGAGGAAGATGATACGGTACTCGACGCCCCCGAAGCTCGTCCGGGCGAAGTTCTTGATACGGTCCCGGACCACGTCGATACCACGCTCGTCGGAGGCGTTCAGTTCGAGGAAGTGCTCGCGCCAGTCGTCGCCGTACAGTTCACGGGCGATAGCCGTCGCGCACGTCGTCTTCCCCGTCCCTGCTGGCCCGGAAAACAGCATGTGGCTCAGGTCGTTGCGCGAGACGTAGCTCTTGAGCCGCCCGACGATATTCTCGTGCCCCATCACGTCGTCGAGCGTCTGCGGGCGGTACTTCTCGATCCAGACCTCCTCGCGTCCCGCCCGCGACTCGGACTCGGCCTCACTCATGGACGATTGGAAGCGTGGGCCGGTCTTAAACCCCGCGAGAGTCGACAGTCTCAGGTGCATCGGCGGAGTACGGCCGGGTATGCACGTCACCGTCGAAATCGCCGGCGAAGACACCCACGAACTGGAGGTGGACGCGGACGCGACGTATGGCGACCTGCTCGCACCGGTCGACCTGAGCCCCCACGAGGTGTCAGTCCTCGTCGACGGCGAGCACGTGCCGACGGACCAGCCCGTCGAGCACGACCACGTTCGGGTTGTCAGGCTCATCAAAGGCGGGTGAGTCGCCGATGCGTGTCCGCGAAGCGACCGAGGCCGACCTGCCGGCAGTGATGAACGTTCTCGACGGCGCGGCGCTCGAAATCGGTGTGCCAACGGTCCGTACAGGAATCGCCGGCGACGGAACGCTCATCTCGGTTTCGGGTGGTTCCGGGGCAGACGCAACGCCCGAAAGCGACCGAATACTCGGCGCACTCGTACTCGATGACACTCACATCGACGCCGTCGCTGTCCGTCGCCGTCGCCGGGGACAGGGCATCGGGACGGCGCTCGTCGAGGCCGCACTCGACCGGCGGGACCGACTCACGGCCGAGTTTGACGCGGACGTTCGACCGTTCTACGAGCAACTCGGGTTCGACGTGGAGCTTCTCGACGACGAGGGCGGCCGGTTTCGCGGGATTCGCAAGTAATCGTCCCGTCGGAGTCAGTTCTGACGACCGGTCAGTTCCTCGATGGACAGTTCATACAGCGTTATATCCATCTCATCGGTCGGCTCGTCGAACACCCGAATGGGCGCGTAGCGCTCGTTTATTTCGACAGCTGCGTAGGCCGGGTCACCGTCGGGGACAGCCGCTATCGGTCCCCTGGCGACGATGCTCCAGCCGGTCCACGCCTCCGCGTCCGGCGTCTGCTCCGTCTCCGTGACGACATACGTCGCCGTCTCGGTGGCGTCGAGGTACGCCGACTTCTCGCTCCCGCTTGTCTCGCCAAGGCGGAAGTACAGCGACCCGTCCTCGTAGTGGTGAAACACCGGGAAAGCGTACGCGTCGTCGCCGTCAGCCAGCGCGAGCACGCCGCTCTCACTCTCGCCAAGGCGGTCGCGGACGATGTCGTCAGGCATCCCCTCTGTGTAGGCGAACGCGATGTCGGTGTCCATGCGTCGACGACGCGTGCCGCGGGCTTAAACGAGGGGTTCGACCAGTTCCTGACCGGCATCGAGCAGTTCGCCGACCCGGGCATCGCTGCCGGCCTCGGCGTAGACGCGGAGCTTCGGTTCCGTCCCGGACGGGCGGACGAGCACCCACGTCCCGTCTTCGAGTCGGATTTTGAACCCGTCGACCGTGTTGATACCGTCGACGGCGACCCCCGCCAGCGTGTCGGGCAGTGCGGTTTCGAGGTCTTCGAGAACTGGCTCCTTGCGGTCGTCCGGGCAGTCGACGCTGATCCGGTCCTGATGGATTTCGCCGTGTTCGTCCAGCAATCTGTCGACACGAGCATCAAGCGGTTCCTCGCGCTCGGCGGCGGCGGCGGCCAGCGCCACCAGCACGCCGTCCTTGTTCCGCAGGTGGTCCGGCAGGCCGAAGCCACCGGATTCTTCGCCGCCGAACAACGCGTCGTGGTCAGCCATCGCCTCGGCGACCCACTTGAAGCCGACGGCGACCTCGTGGACGTCTTGGCCGTGGGCCTCGGCGACGCGGTCGACGATGCTGGAGGTCGAGACTGTCCGAACGACATCGCCCGTCCCGTCCTCAAGCAAAAAGTCGTACATCGCGGCGAAAAACAGGTTGGGGTCCAGATAGCCCCGCTTTGGTGTGACGACGCCGATGCGGTCGGCGTCGCCGTCGTTGATAATCCCCAGCGCGGCGTCGCCCTCGCTGACTTCGCCGACGAGTCCCTCAGCGTTCTCCGCCGACGGCTCGGGCGACCCGCCGCCGAACTCCGGGTCCTGTTCGCAGTTGAGACGAGTCACATCGGCCCCGGCCGCTTCGAGCAGGGCGTCGGTGACGCCACGGCCACTGCCGTATAGCGCGTCGTAGGCGACTGACAGGTCATCGAGGTCAGTGTCGACGAAGTCCAGCGCGTGGTCGTGGAACGGGCCAATAAGGTCTTCTTCCGTTCGCTCGCCCCACTCGTCTTCGGGGAGCGGGTCAAGGACGGCGAGGTTTTCCTCGAAGGCGGCCGTCCAGTCGGGGAGCGCCGGCGACCCGTCGCCAGGGATGAACTTCACGCCGTTGTACTCCGGCGGATTGTGGCTGGCCGTGATCTGGAGCGCCCCGGCCAGACCGCGGTCTTTCACCGTCCAGGCGAGGATCGGCGTCGGCGTGTCCCGGTCCGGCAAGAGCACGTCGAAGCCGTTCGCACGCAGGACGTGTGCGAGCTCGTCGGCAAACCCGGGCGAGGTCTCGCGGGCGTCGTACCCGATAGCGACGGTCCCGCTCGCCCCGCGCTCGGCGAGCGTCGTGGCGACAGCCTGACCAACCATCCGGACTCGCGGTTTCGTGAACACGTCCAGCGTCGCCCGCCAGCCGTCCGTCCCGAAAGCGATTGCGCCTGCGTCGACATCCGCGTCGTTGTCCATATCCCGCGGTTCTCGGCCCCCAGACAAAAAGTCACGCCTCATCGGTGAGCTGTCACTTTTCCTGTTATTGACAGCGAGAAGTGAGCGGCGGGTCAGATATCGAACACTACTTCGGCGTCGCTGGATTCGACGAGTCGTTCCTTCTCCGCTCTGGAGTACTGCTTGATCTCGTACTCACGGCTCATCGCGTCGGACTGTGAGTCAAATGATTCGACGTGAATCAGTTCGACCGGGGTTCTGCCGCGCGTGTACTTCGCGCCATCGCCGGCGTCGTGCTCTCGGACACGGCGTTCCACATCGGTCGTGTAACCGGTGTAAAACGTGTCGTCGCTACAACGGAGGACGTACACGTGGTAAGGGCTCCGCGCGGTAGTCATCGCACGATGCTGGTGGCCCAGTGGGCCTCACACTTGTTGGGCGCGCTCTCTCGATACCTCGGCAATGCCAGCGTTTGCCGAGCAGTTGGGACACGCCCGGATGTGTCCACGTTCATCCGCGAACACTCGGGCGAACTGGTCTGAGACGTGCGCGCCGCAATGATCACATTCAGGCATCGTGTTCGTCGGCGACACCACCGCCGACGTATACGCGTACGCGCGTTGTTCCCATAGCTCTTTACCCAAATACTTGGGTATACCCGTGGCTGGCGAGGGTGGTTATTCCCGCGCATTGTCGAGCTGTCTGGCGATTAGGCCGGCCTGTGTCCCGGCGGTGAAGCCGGCGTCGATGTTCACGACAGAGAGTGCAGTGCAGGACTGGAGCAGTCCCGAGAGAGCGGCCTCACCCTCGCCGCCGTGGCCGTAGCCGGTCGAGACGGGCAGGCCGATGACCGGTACGTCGACGAGACCGGCGACAACCGTCGGGAGCGCACCTTCGCGGCCCGCCGCGACGATGAGCACATCCTGGTCCCGGAAGCCGTCGACCGCATCTATCGTCCGGGCAAGGCTCGCAACCCCGACATCGTCGATACGGGTCACGGTGGCACCCATCTCCTCGGCGATAAGCGCGGCCTCACCGGCCGGAACGGCGTCGGATGTCCCGGCGGTGACGATACCCACTGACGCGTCCAGCGACGGGCGCTCGAACGCGGGGGTCGTCGCGACCAGCCAGTTCGAGCGGTCGTCCCAGCGAACTGTCGCATCGGGGGCGGCTTCGTCCAGCCGCTCCCGAACGGCCGTTGCAGTGGACGTATCGAGTCGTGTCACGATAGCCCGGTCCGTCGTCTCAATAGCTGTTGCTGCCAGATCCGCCACTTCTCCCGGTGTCTTCCCGTCCGCGAGGACGGCTTCAGGAACGCCGGCACGGTCCTCCCGGGCGGCGTCGAACCGACCGGCCCCGCTGGTCGCGTAGCCGGAGAGCGCCGCCTCGGCTTCTGTCGGGGAGAGGTCACCCGCCGCAACCGAATCGAGTATATCGCGCATAGAACCCATTCAGTGGTACGGCCACTCCTATCCGTCGGTCCGAAACAGGCGTGTTGCTCACATCAGGGTCGGATCCGTGGGAGCGCGCGTGAGCGACGCTCGGCCGGAGTAACGCGACAATAGCCGTCTGGGGCAGACAAAAAGCCGGATTCTGATGGACTCTCGCGGACACAATCCCGGATTTATAACGGGTTATGTGTCGTATAATGCCTCAAACTGCCGGTAATAGGGTCGAGAGCGAACTAATTGGAGAAAGTATATAAGTAACCCCCGTCGATACCTCGTCTGTATGGCAGACCTAATCGTCAAAGCCGCCGTTAAGGAAGAGCTCAACGACATGAACGTAGCGTCCGACTTCTACGACGCACTCGACGAGGAAGTCGAGGAGCTGCTTCAGGACGCAGCCCGACGAGCCGACGAGAACGACCGGAAGACGGTCCAGCCGCGCGACCTGTAAGGTCGTTTCAAGCAGCGTATTTTTTTGACGCAAGCCGACCAGCGACAGCTATTTCGAAAGTGTTCGGACGGTGACGCCATCAGCAGTGCCGACGTGAATCTCGTCAGCCATACCGACGAACAGCCCGTGCTCGACAACACCGGGCAGCGCGACGAGGTCGCTGGCGAGTGCGGCGGGGTCGTGGATGGAATTGAAGTCGCAGTCGAGCACGAGATTTCCGTTGTCGGTGACGACGGGGCCGTCCTTGCGTTCTGCACGGCGGAGTGTTGGGTCACCACCCAATTCTTCGACTGCCGTGACGACTGTCGAGCGGGCCATCGGGAGTACCTCGACGGGGACAGGATGTGAGAGTACGGCCGCCTCTTTCGTCGGATCAGCGACGACGAGGAAGCGGTCGGCGCTCGCGTCGACTATCTTCTCCCGGGCGTGCGCCGCGCCACCGCCTTTGATCAGGTTGCCGCTGGCCACCTCGTCGGCCCCGTCGATGGCGAGGTCGACCGACACGTCGTCGAGGTCCGCCAGCGGGATGCCACAGTCACGGGCCAGCTGGCGGGACTGAAACGACGTGGGGACGCCGACGACATCGAGGCCGGCGTCGACCGCCTGGCCGATAGCGCGGATAGCGTAGGCTGCCGTTGACCCCGTGCCGAGGCCAACGACCGTGCCGTCCTCGACCGCTTCAGCCGCTGATTCCCCCGCTGCCTGTTTCGCCGCGTCGGAGCCGCCCTGTTTCATGTGCGGTGGGTCGACAGACGTGGACAAAACGTTTGTTCTCCCGGCCGCAAGCGTTCGAATGGTCGACTGCACGTACTGTGGCTGTCCCGTCGAGAACCACGACCCCGTCTACGTCAGCGAGACGCCCGACGGGAAGTCGACGACGCAGTTTTGCAACTACGGCTGCCTGTCTGCTCACATCGACGAGGCAGCCCTGACGACCGGCACGACCTGTGAGTGGTCACCGACGCAGTAGCGGCGCGGTCTGTGGGTGGTCACCGACACAGCGACGGAGCGAGCGTCAGCACCATCGGTCCACAGTACCTGTCCGATGCCGGATGGATTTTAGGGGCGGCCCGACCCAGAGAGCAGTAATGACACAGTTCGGAACGAGCGGGATTCGGGGTCCCGTCGGCGAGACGGTCACAGCCGAGTTGGCGCTCTCGGTGGGGCGAGCGCTTGGCATCGACTGCGAGCGGGTGGTCGTGGGCCGGGACCCGCGAGCGAGCGGCGAGTACCTCCAGACGGCGCTGGTGGCCGGGCTTCGGGAGAGCGGCGTCGACGTGATAGACCTCGGCGGCGCGGCGACGCCGACTATCGGACGGGCGGTGGCGTGGCAGGATGCCGACGCCGGCGTCGCAGTGACAGCGAGTCACAATCCGCCAGAAGACAACGGTATCAAGCTCTGGCAACCCAGCGGCCAGGCCTTCGATGCGGACCTGCGAGCAACGATCGAACAGCGACTGGACGAGGATGCGTTCCAGCCAGCGGCGTGGGACGAGAGCGGGGGCCTGGTGTCTCGGGATGCCAGCCAACGCCACGTCGACGCGCTGGTCACGGAAATCGGTGAGCGAAACCTCGATAGGCATGTCGTCGTCGATCTGGGCAACGGCGCGGGTCGAGTCAGCGTCGACGCGCTTTCGGCGCTGGGCTGCTCCGTCGAGACGCTCAACGGCCAGCCCGACGGTGCGTTCCCCGGTCGCCCCTCGGAGCCGAAAGCCGAGCACTGCGAGTCGCTTTCGACGCTGGTGGCCGAGTCCGACGCAGACCTCGGCATCGCCCACGACGGCGACGCCGACCGGATGCGGGCGGTTGCGGCCGACGGGACCTTCCTCTCCGGCGACGTGTTGCTGGCCGTGTTCGCCCGTGCCGCGGCGTCACCGGGCGAGCGGGTCGCCGTCCCGGTCGATACAAGCCTCGCCGTTGAGGACCACCTCGACGACAGCGACGTCTCTGTCGAGTACACCCCTGTTGGGGACGTATACGTCGCCGAGGCGGCGAGTGCCGATGGTGTCGCCTTCGGCGGCGAGCCAAGCGGTGCGTGGATCTGGCCCGAGCGGACGCTGTGTCCGGACGGTCCGCTGGCGGCCTGTACCGCCGCAACGCTGGACAGCGAGCGCTCGCTGGGCGACCGGGCCGCCGACGTGCCGGAGTACCCCATTCGCCGGGATAGCGTCGAAACCGACCAGAAGGAGACTGTGATGGACCGCGTTCGAGAGACAGTGACCGACGCCTACGACGACGTGACGACGCTCGACGGTGTCCGCGTCGACCTCGGCGACGCGTGGTTCCTCTTGCGGGCCAGCGGAACCCAGCCGCTCGTTCGGATCACCGCCGAGGCCCGCGACCCAGACCGTGCTGACGCGGTGTTCGAGGAGGCACGGGCGCGCCTGACAGACACAGTAGTCTAGAGCCTGAAACAGGAGTCCCGGCAAAACAACGGTTGGTAGCGAGTGCAGCTGGCGAGGAAAACGTCCCCGCAACCGTCAGGTCACAGGGCGGCAGTTCCTGATCGGTTCTATCCGCGACGTGTGGACCGGGCCTCACGGACGTCTGCCCCGTCGCGAATCTTGTCCTCGCACTGCGGACAGACCCTGGGCTTTTCGACCCCGTTCGGCGTGAACACACGCGCGTAGTCAGCCGTTACAAAATTACCGCAGTTCTGGCATTCCGGCATACAACCCTGTATGTGGGTTATACCCTCTTAATTGTTATTGGTCTGGTAAGTGTTCGCATACGAGGTGTTGGCGGCGCTACCGGGTGAAAACGCCATTTCGTTCGAAAGAAGGAAACACCACCGACGGACACACCGGCCAGTGGAGTGTCGGTCAGTTGCCACAAACTCATCGAAGGAGCGCCAGATTCGGGACGGAGCGTGTCCGGTTACGCCTCGAAGGTACTGGTAATGGTTCCGTCCTCGGACAGTTCGATGACACCGTCGAAGAGCTCCCGGAACGCCGCGACCGTCTCCTCGTCGTGGACCTCGTCGGCGAGGTGGAACATCCCGACAGCGTCGTACTCGTCTAGCAGGTCGAGGATGTCTTCGACGGCCGAGAGCGCGCCGTCCTCATCGGCGTAGTAGATGAGTTCCGTCAGCGAGTCGAAGGTCACGCGGAGCTTCCCGTCGTGTTCTTGCAGAAAGGTCTCGGCCTCCGAGACAATCCCGGAGAGGTCGTCCGGCGCGGAGACGTATCGGACGCTTTCGGACTGGCGACGGGTGTAGCCGCGCTCGACCGACAGCGTGTCGAGGATGGTCGCTTTGGACTCGTCGACCTCGTAGTACTCCAGTTTCTGTTTGACCTCCCGGGCGGTGGTCCGGGTCGAGATGACGAGCATCGAGTCGGTGTCGGTCGCAAGGAAATCCGTGTCCAGTCGGTCCGTCTCGCCGGTACTCGGATGCAGGAGTAGTACCCCCGTGCCACCCGGAACGGTTTCCGGTGCGTTGTCGATAGCCAGCGTATATTCCATATGCACATCAAGGAGAGTGGAACCCAATTAAGTGTGCGGGTCCCGGTTAGAACACGCTGTCCGCCGTCGCAGCTCCAACGACGCTGAAAATTGCACCGACAGTGATGGCTTTCAGGGTCGTCAGGGTGACCGCCATCGGCGTCGGGTCCAGCAGAATCCCCCCGTTGACGAGGAACGTGTCCGGGGCCGTAAACGCCACCGCGAGAATGGCGACTGAGCCAAACGCCACGAACATCAGTGAGACGAATCGGACCGGAATACCGGCCACCTCCGCCTCAGTGTCCACGTCGCGGTCGGCGTCAGCTTTGTACAGCGCCCCGTAGCCGATAGCGAACACGATACCGACGACAAGCACTGCGTGAGACCAGGACATATTCTCAGCAAGGACCCACACCTCCTCTGTCACGACGAACGGCCCCGCGAGCAGGAACCCCCCAACGAGTTGCTGGGCAGTGTCCGCGACCCGGTATCGGCGTCGACCCATACCGGGTTGCTGTCCCGTCAGCACGAAAGTCTCCCGGTCTGTCACTGTCCGACAGGACCAATATCCAGTCGCTACGGAGCGGTTCACAGCTTCCCTTCTCGTTTCAACTGGACCGAAAATGTGCCGCTGTCCCTCGGTTTCCAAGTGAAGAAAGGGGGTACAGCGGCTGTGAAGGGACTGAAAATCGCGACGTCATCGGCTGATTCGGGCCGTGAATAAAAGCGTTTCGTCCCTCAGCCGACAGGTTGAGCGGGCCGGGACGGCTTACGTCGTCCGGAAGGCTCGGTCACCGGCGTCGCCGAGCCCCGGAACGATGAACCCATCCTCGTCGAGTTCGTCGTCGATAGCGACGCTGATGATGTCAGCGTCCGGCTGCGCCTCCGAAACACGGACGATACCCTCTGGCGCGGAGACTGCGGCCAGAACAAGCAGGTTCTCCGGCTCTGTCTTCTCCGAGGTGATGTAATCGAGCACCGTGGCCATCGTCGACCCGGTGGCGAGCATCGGGTCCGCGATGATGACGGTGTCGTCTTCGGTGATTTCGGGCAATTTGACGTATTCGACGGAGATAGGGAACTCGCCGTCGTCGTTCATTCCGGCTTCCTCATCACGGCTGGCGGAGATGACGCCCTGTCTGGCGCGGGGGAACGCTTTGAGCAGTCCTTCGACAAACGGCGTCGCGGCGCGGAGGACGTTGACGATGACCACATCGTCAAGTCCTTTGACGCGTTCCCCCATCGTCGTGGTTAGTGGCGTCTGGATTTCCGTGTACTCAGTTTCCATCCGCCCGTCAATGATTTCGTAGCCACAGATGCGGCCGAGGCGGACCAGTCCCTTCCGGAACGCGACCTGTTCGGTCTCGGCGTTTCGTATCCGAGTCAGTTCATCTCGCGCCAGCGCGTGCGTGACGACAGAGGCGTCGCCGCGCTGTTCGATTGGCATATCGTGCCCGTTGACACCCGATGGCTTAAACGGTTCTCACTCAGGCCGGCTCAGCCGTGCCTGACCGTACCGCAGGGTCACCGCCGCGCTGGCGGTTCTTTGCCATGAGGAAGAGGAACAGCGCGAGACCGACGCCGCGGAGCACAACGTCGAGCAAGAGCGTCATCTCGCCGCCGCCGAGGCCGATGAGGCCGAGGATGTCGTACACGCCGGACACTGCGAGTCCGGGGGCCATCAGAAGCAGCGAACTGAACGCGAACGCCGCCCGCTCGCCACGGGAGACCGGTGCGTACGCGAACCCGATAACCGTCGCGGCCAGCGCGACGACGCCGAGGAAGACGCCGATCACAGGTATCAGGATCTCAGGGATAGCGTAGCCGACATCCAGCAAGTCTGCAGCCTCAACAACCCGATATTTGTCCCCGACATCAAGGTTGGCAGCGTCAGGGTTGCGCCGAAGCAGAATGATGCCCGGCGTGACGATGAACGCGAACGGCACAATTGCCTTGTTGAGCGAGAGCGAAAACGCCTCGATGCCGGTCTCGAAGGCATCGGACTTTGCGACACCGGAAGCGGCGTAGGCAGCCACTGCGACCGGCGGCGTGATGTCGGCGATGACGCCGAAATAGAGGATGAACAGGTGCGCCGCGAGCAGCGGGACACCGAACTCGGTCAGCGCCGGCGCGAGCAGGGAGACGAGGATGATGTAGGTCACCGTCGTCGGCATCCCCATCCCGAGGATAATCGAGGAGAACGCGGTGACGAGCAACAGCAAGACCAGCGAGCCGCCGGCGACGGCCGTGATGAGCGAGACGAGGTTCGGGCCGAGGCCGGAGACGCTGATGACGCCCGGAATGATGCCGGCAGCGGCGACCGCGATGAC
>NZ_JAAOHT010000076.1:0-20605 GCF_011440255.1 Haloarcula sp. JP-Z28
CCGCTGCAGCCGATTCCGACACGAACCGGCTTATTGGGAACATATCGGGCACCGCTAGCGCGGTGCCCTTGCCCTCTTCGACTTTCAGCCGCTGCTCTCGCTATCAACAATCTCCTTCGCAAGAGCGTCTGGTCAAACGTCACGGTGGGGTCGGGACTGCCGCCGGAATTAGAGCCGGACTCATTGGCGGCGTTCCAGCGCTCTGGTCGCTGAAAGAGCTGTTAGTGGCTATCCCAACGATTCCGAATCCGCTTTGGTTCCGGGTCGTCGGCGTCGGACTCGCCCTCGTTGTTGGTGTGCTACTGCTTTTGCTCCCGATGGTAGTCGGTGGCCTGGCCGGCCGTTTCGGCGGCTGGCTGAGCAACAGGGCCATCCGCGGGTCCCCACGGCGGGGAGTTGACCCGGCGGTCGTCCCGGAAACAGGGACAGCAGTCTGTATGAATCAAGAAGCTATTTGATTCGTGACACCGAGAGAACGTGTATGTACGATGTTGTGGTGGTCGGCGCGGGTCCGGCTGGGTCCCGGTACGCGCGTCAGGCGGCGAGTCGGGGGCTCGACGTGGTGGTGTTCGAACAGGGAGAGATCGGCAAACCACTGGCCTGCTCGGGCCACGTGAGCACGGATATCTGGGAATTCACCGAGGACGCCCGCGACGAACTGTTCCAGAACGAGATTTCCGGCGCACGCTTTCACACGGGCGGTCCCGGAAGTCAGGACCATCCCTTCTACAAGGACGAGGTCATCTCGAACGTCATCGACCGCGTCGGCCTGGACAAGCACCTCGCGGAAGTGGCCCGCGACGCCGGTGCCGACGTTCGTGAGGAACACTCCGTCGTCGGCGTCACCGAAGACAGGGACAGCGTCACCGTTGAAGTCCGCGGCGACGACGGCGTCGAGACACACCGAGCGAAGATGGTTGCCGGCTGTGACGGCCCGAAGAGCCGCGTCCGGCGGGAACTCGACCTCCCGGAGCCCGACGAACTGCTGCATGGTGTTCTCGGGTTCAGCGACGAGGTGGACCACACCGACTTCGTCGACGTACACCTCACCGTCCCACGGTTTTTCGCCTGGCGCATCCCGCGGGGCGAGGCCGGTGTTGAGTACGGACTGGCGGTGCCGCCGGGCGATGACGCCCGCGGCCGTTTCGAGGAATTCGTCGACGGCTACGGCGTCGAAACTGACCACCGCTGTTCGGGACTCATCCCGATTGGCCCGCCGAAGCGAGTCACCGGCCGACGGTCGTTCCTCATCGGTGACGCCGCGGCCCAGACCAAGCCCTTCACCGGCGGCGGCATCCGCTACGGCATGACCGCCGCCGACCACGCAGCCCGAGAGATAGACCCCGAGGACCCGGCGACACTGGGCGAGTACGAGCGGGCGTGGCGCGACGACCTCCGGCAGGAAATCCGCCTCGGCCACGCGGTTCGGGCCGGCTACTCTGCGCCGGAGCCGATACAGAAAGCCGGGATGAAAGCCTTCGAAGGCGAGATCGGCGTCCACATGGACCGGCCGACGACGCTGTTCTCCCGGGAGCAGTTAGCAGCGCTGTTCTCCCGGTCCTGACGGACGTGTTACCGAACTATCGTGTGCAGGTAACGTTTTTACCGACCGCTGGAAAAGGGCGGGCGTGGTAACACGCCGACGAACCTACGTCCTCGCGGGCTTGCTCGTTCTTACCGGCTGCCTGACGACGGTCCTGCTCGCGCGAGTGCTCTCGACAATATTCTTCGCAATCACGGTCGCATACGTGCTCTTCCCCGTTTCGGAGTGGCTCGGACGCCACGGGCTCAACAAGCGACTGTCAGCGGCTGTGACGACGGGTATCGCCTTTGTCAGCGGCACGCTCATCGTCGTCCCGCTCGGGGCCGTGCTGTATCTCCGCCGTCGTGACCTGTTTACCTTCTTCCAGCAACTCCCGCCGATGGTGACCCTCGAAGTCGGTGAGTTTAGCTACCCGGTCGAGATTGCGCCGACGCTGATAGCCGCCCGAGAGACGCTCACGGCCGTCGCGGTCGACCTCGCTGCCGAATCGCCTGTGCTGGCGCTGAAAGCCGTGCTGTTTTCGATTCTTGTTTACGCGATACTCTGGCGGCCACAGGCACCAAAAAAGGCAGTCTATCGGACAGTGCCGGCGTCGTATCACGAGGTCGTCAACCGACTCCATCAGCGACTCCGGGGGACGCTGTACGCGATTTACGTTCTCCAGGCGGCGACGGCGTTCGGGACCTTCGTCGTGGCGTGGGTCGTGTTCTGGCTGCTGGGCTATCAGGGCGCGTTCGCGCTGGCGGTCGTCGCCGGCATCCTGCAGTTCGTTCCCGTCATCGGCCCCAGCGTGGTCGTCCTTACCATCGCTGTCGCGGATATCATCAACGGCAACATCACCGGGGCGGTACTGGTGACCGTATTCGGCCTCGTCTTCGTCGGCTTCCTCCCCGACGCGGTCATCAGGCCGAAACTCGCCCGCTACACGACCGGGCTCCCGGCCAGTCTCTACTTCGTCGGGTTCACCGGCGGCGTGTTAACACTTGGCGTCATCGGCTTTATCGCCGGGCCGGTCGTTATCGCGCTGCTGGTCGAACTGTCGTCGCTGCTGACCAGCGAGCGACAGGGGGACCAGCAGCGGCTGACGTAATGTTGACCGCACCAGCAGTTGCAACGACGCCTCAGTTCGTCTCCAGCGGCCGCCCCTGTGCCTCCCATTCGGTGAGGCTCCCCTCGTAGAAATCCACCTGCTCGAAGCCGAGATGCCGCAAGACGACGTAGGTGTGGCTAATGCGACGGGCAGTGTTACAGTAGAGGACGACACGCTTCTCGGGGACGATGCCGGCGGCTTCGAGAACGGACAGCGCCTCGTCTTGCGGAAGCAGTCCACGAGTCTCGTTGTCAACGAGGTTTCGCCAGTCCAGCAGCACCGCACCGGGGATGTGGCCCGCATCATACTCCTCGTCCTCACGGGTATCGACCAGCACCGCATCGGGGTCGTCCGCGGCGTCAGCGACTGCGTCCGGGCCGACCAGCGGCGTCGAGTCGGGTCGCGTCACCTCGTAGTCAGTTGGCTCGACGGTCGGCGTCTCGCCCGTCGTCTCCCGTTCGAGTTGCCAACTGGAGAAGTCGCCGTCGAGGAGATGTAGCCGGTCGGGGTCGTGGCCGAACAGTTCCGCAGTGACCAGAAACCGCGCGGCGAAGACGCCGTGGTGGTCGTCGTACGCGACGATGTCGCTCTCCGGCGTAATGCCGGCCTCTGAGAGTAGCTCCGCCCAGTCGTCTTCGTCGGGGAGCATTCCGTCGCCGGCATCGGACTCCGCGGCGTGTTCGTCCGCCCGGAATGAATCGAAAGGCACGTTCACCGCGCCCGGGAGGTGCCCGAGGCCATCGTACTCCCACGCGTCCCGCACGTCGACCACCCGGAGGTCGTCGCCCCGACTCGACACCCACTCCGCAGAGACGAAATCAGTCATCATCCACGCGTTACCGCTCCGTCCGCTTGAAAACTCCCATCACAGCCGGTCGAAGGTGGATGCAAATGCTGCCGCCTCTCGCGAGAGAGTGGCCTGACTCACATCCGGACATGGCACGCCATGGCCCCTGTCTGCTGGGCGGCCGAAGTATCGGGTAACAACACGTGACAGTAGGGGCAACATCTGCCTACACGGTGGATGAGTGGCCGAACATGCCGAAAGTCGTAGTAATATATGTCTGGTAGACTTACGCTTCGATGCATTATGACTGACTACGCTAACGACGTGCTCGTCTCGGCCGACTGGGTCAGCGAGCATCTGGACGAGTTCCAGAGCGACGACCCCGCCCACCGACTGGTAGAGGTGGACGTCGATACGGAACTGTACGACGAGAGCCACGCGCCCGGCGCGATCGGCTTCAATTGGGAGACGGACCTGCAGGACCAGACCACGCGAGACATCCTCGACAAGGAGGACTTCGAGGACCTGCTCGGTGCCCACGGCATCAGCGAGGACTCGACAGTCGTTCTCTACGGTGACAACTCCAACTGGTTCGCCGCCTACACATATTGGCAGTTCAAGTACTACGGCCACGACGACGTGAAGCTCCTCGACGGCGGCCGCGAGTACTGGGTTGAGAACGACTACGAACTCACCGACGAAGTGCCCGAGTTCTCCGAAGTCGACTACGAAGCCTCCGGTCCGCGCGAGTCCATCCGCGCCTACCGAGAGGACGTCGAGAACGCCATCGAGCGTGAACTGCCGCTCGTCGACGTTCGTTCGCCCGAAGAGTTCTCCGGCGAAATCCTCGCACCGCCTGGACTTCAGGAGACCGCCCAGCGCGGCGGCCACGTGCCCGGCGCACAGAACATCTCCTGGGCGGCCGTCACCAACGACGACGGGACGTTCAAAGACTACGACGAACTTGAAGAGCTCTACGCCGAGTACGGCATCGACGGCGACTCCACGACAGTTGCCTACTGCCGCATCGGTGAGCGCTCCTCCGTCGCCTGGTTCGCCCTGCACGAACTGCTGGGCTACGACGACACCATCAACTACGACGGCTCCTGGACCGAATGGGGCAATCTGGTTGGTGCGCCGATAGAGAAGGGCGAAGCGGACGACTAAGCGAAGCGCAGGAGTGCGCTTCGAATCGGAGCGGGGAGGCATAGCCGACCCGCGGAGAAGAGCGAAGCTGAGTAAGCGACAGCGCACGAAGCTTCGAATCGAAGCGGTGACGGCTTACTTTCTGATTTTTGTAGCGTTGTTCGAGAGCAAGAGCGTCGCTGAGACAGGGCTCCGCACCGAACAGTCAGTCGCCGACCTCGACAGACAGCGGTGTGCCCAACCGTACATTCAAGTCAGATGCGGGTCCTACACCCGGGTGTGGACCGAACCGAACTCGAACAGGAACTTCGCGATGCTTTCGACGCCAACTCGGATATCGTCACGGTCGTCGCCAGACAGGCACGGGACCTTTCGGAGTCGGACCAGTTCGTGACCGACTTCGGGGCGGAACTGACCGTTGAGGATGTCGTCGACAACCTCGCGGACGCGCCCGACGATTATCAACTCGCCGAGCGGTGGAACTGGTGGCTGGGTGCGCTTGACCTCTCACACGGCGGCTACGCGCGGTTCAGTGTGCGACAGGACATCGACAAGACATCCTGACTTGTCGCTGTCGGTATTTCTGCGTATGAAAAACGACGCGACGCCAGTCAGTGTACGCTAAGCCCGTGTGCCTCTCGTGCGTGTTCGAGGAGTTCCTCCGTTGTGTCAAACTCCTCACCGCAACTGCACGTGTGGTACGTCGTCGGGGATTGCTGGCGTGTCGCCATGACAAATAGATAATGAGCCCCGAGTATAATAATTGTTTATGCTAGCGTGATAACACTGCCCAGTAGATGTGTTATCTGTACACAATACCATATCCGAAAACATCTCATTGATAGTTTATAGCCACTGAGCGTCCAGATATCGTCGTGTTCTGGTTCAAACGTATTCTGTCTGTTCAGCGGTCGGCGACATGATTCGGTGAGAACCGACGAACGGAAACGGACGGGCCGCTTTCGTCTCGATAATGGATGTGCAGTTTCTCGGCGGGGCGGATGAGATCGGTCGAAGCGCCGTCCTCATCGACGAGTCGCTGCTACTGGATTTCGGGATGCTGACCGACTCGCCGCCACAGTTCCCGGTGCGGACCCCGTCGCCGGACGCCGTCGTCGTCTCGCACGGCCACCTCGACCACGTCGGGACCATCCCGGCGCTGGTGTCGGGCGACGCGCGGCCACCGATTCACTGGACACCGCCGACGTACGAACTGGCGATGACGCTCGCGCGGGACACGCTCAAACTCCACGGGGGAACGGTCAACTGTCCGTTTACCGAAACCAACGTCAGACGGGTGACGCAGGTGTCGGAGACCCACGGCTACCGCGAGTCGTTCGAGGCTGCCGGCTACGAGGTCACCTTCTACAACGCCGGCCACATTCCGGGCAGCGCGCACGTGCTCGTCGACGATGGCGACACCAGACTGCTGTACACGGGCGATTTCCACACCGACGACCAGCGCCTCGTGGCCGGGACGACGGCCCGTCCGGACGCGGACGCGGTCATCTGTGAGAGCACCTATTCCGATGTCGACCACGACCCCAGAGAAACGGTCGAGGGGCGGTTCGTCGAGAGCGTCGAGACGACGCTCTGGGAGGGCGGGACCGTCGTCGTGCCCGCCTTCGCAATCGGTCGAACACAGGAGATGCTGCTCGTCTGCGAGGCACACGACATCCCGTGTTACGTCGACGGGATGGGGAAGCAGGTGACCGAGATGCTCGGGCAGTACCCCGAGTTCGTCCGTGATGCGGACGCGCTTCAGCGGGCAAAGTCACACGCCCGGTTCGTCACGGGCAAAGACGGTCAGCGCAAGCGTATCACCGACCAGAAGGCGGCAATCGTCACCACCAGCGGGATGCTCTCTGGTGGCCCGGCGATGACGTACATTCCGGAAATCCGCGGGAATCCGATGAACAAGATCACGATGACCGGGTATCAGGTCGAGGGGACGCCGGGACGGGACCTGCTAGAGACGGGGAGTGCCGAGATAGACGGCCGGATTATGCCGGTCAGCGCACGGGTCGAGCAGTACGACTTTTCGGCACACGCCGACCGAGACGGGCTGTTTGCGTATCTCGACAGCTACCGTGACACGCCGGTACTCGTGAACCACGGCGACCGCTGTGAGGCCTTTGCAACCACGCTCCGCGAGGACGGCTACGACGCGACAGCGCCCGAGTTAGGCGCAACCGTCGCCATTCAGTAGGCGGTTGTATATGCGACCGCAGTCCCGCTCAGATACTCTCGTCCGCATCCTCGGCAGCACGCTGTTTCAGCCATTCGTCAAGCAGGTCGCGGACCGCAGCGTCCCGGTTGTCGCGATGGTCGGCGAACGCCTTGTCATCAATCGCGTCGAGCAACTCCTCATCCAGTTCGACCGCAACCGATTCGAGGTCCAGAAACGCTTCGTCCATTGATTACGGGGAGTTTGACCGCCAGCGAAATATATCCTCGTCAGACAGCCGTCGGTCAGTCGTGTGACAGAGGCCGCGACGACGAAAAATTCCAGAAGGGTTGCAGGAACCGCCGTGCTTTGATTACGACTCGTGTTGTATCCACGGCAGTGATGGGTTCGCTACAGTCTCTTATCGGTCCCCACCGGCTCGACGCGCTCGGCGCGTGGGCGGTAACGGGAATTCTCATCGGGGGCGTCGAACGGTTCGCGGCCGGTGGCCACTTCGATTGGGCAGTGCTCACGGCACTCCTCGTCGCTATTGCGGTCACGGTTCCGTTTGCCACGCGGGACCTCGAAACGACGGTGCCCGCGGAGTTACTCGGACTGGTCGCGGTTCCAGTACTCGTCCGGGCGGTTGGCGGTTTCCCGCAGGTCACCCCGTTTCTCGTGATCGCCGGGGTCGCACTGTTGCTGGCCGTCGTCCTTGATGCGTGCACCTCACTGACGATGACGCCGCGGTTCGCGACGGTGTTCGTCGTCATCGTGACGATGGCCGTCGCGGGCGTCTGGGCGGTCGGTATCTATGCGGCCGACACGCTACTGGGGACCGCGTTTCTCGATGGACAGACAGAGCTGATGTGGGACCTCGTCACTGCGGCAGCCGCCGGTCTCGTCGCTGGGGTCGTGTTTGAACTGTACTTCGAGCGGTCGACCCGCATCGCCCGACTGCGCGTCTCAGGAGCTGACGCCTCGGAGTTTGACCAGCCGGACGCGTCCCTTCCTGGAAACGGCACGCACCATCGCATCGCTGCCCGTGCGCTACAGGCTGTCCTCGGTGTACTATCTGCATTCGCACTTGCGCAGGGCAATGTGACGCTGTTCGTCAACAGCGGCGGCCCGCTAGCGATAACGTTCCTGCCGGCGCTGTTCCGCCGGGAGTACGGCTACGCGATGGACACCGGCCTCGTCCTGTGGATCACAGTGGCGTCGACGCTGCACGCGGCCGGCGCGTTCGAACTGTACGGAGCGTTTGGCTGGTACGACAGTCTGGCCCACGCCGTCTCGGCATCGCTCGTGGCCGGCGTGGGATACGCGGTCGCACGAGCAGTCGAACGCCACTCCGGTGCGGTTGCTTTCAACAGGAAGTTCCGCGCGACCTTCGTCGTTCTGTTCGTCCTCGCGGTGGGCGTCGGCTGGGAGATCCTGGAATTTGCCAGCGGCGGCATCGCGTCGATGGTCGGCGGCGAAGCGGTCCTCGCCCAGTACGGAACGAGCGACATCGTGAACGACCTCGTGTTCAATACGATTGGCGCACTCATCGTCGCAGGCTGGAGCACCGCCCATTTCGAGGGGCTCGCAGCCCGGCTCAGCGGGCGGGTCGGGCGGCTCACCAGCAGTGAGTGAGTCCCTGCTGTCGCTCTCCCGAAAGCGATTCTACCGTACAGACGGACCGAAACGTATGGAGCAGGCGCATCTCGGGTTCGACCGCTACTTCGAAGTCGTCATAGAGACTGCGGAGGCACAGGCTGCGGAGATGACTATCGAGCCAGGCCGGTCCGTGGGTGGGCCGGAGAACTACCACGCTGACAGCGACCAGTGGCTGTTCGTAGTCAGCGGTACCGGCACCGTCACTGTCGACGGTGATACCCACCACGTTGACGCCGGCGACCTCATTCGCATCGAGGCCGGCGAACGCCACGGCATCGAAAACGACGGGCCCGAGCCCCTAGAGACGGTCAACTTCTACACGCCGCCGCGATAGCCGCCTCAGGTTTCGGTGTCGTCGGCCCGAAAATGCGTTCAGCGTCAGTCAACGCCAGCTTCGGCGTCCATCGGGTCCTGAATGTCGCCGACGACCTCTTCGAGCAGGTCCGTGACCGTCACCAGCCCGACAACGTCGCCGTCCTCAAGGACGAATGCGAGTTCCTGACGCTCGGCCTGGAACTGGTCGATAGCGTCGCTGACGGTTGTGTCCGGCGACATCGTCATCGGCGGTGAGGCGACGGCTTCGAGGTCGATACGGTCAAGCAGGCCGCCGTTGCCGGCCTGCTCCTCGCGCTCGTCGACGAGCGCAGGGATGTAGACGATGCCGAGGAACTCTTCGAGCGCCTCACCGACGAGTGGGTAGCGGGTGTGTGGCGTTTCGGCGATCCGCTCGGCGTTGGTCGCATCGTCGTCGGTAGGCGACAACGCAACGATGTCTTCCCGCGGGACCATCACCTCGTTGACTTCGCGGTCGCCGACGCGGAACGCGGAGAGGACCTCCTCGCGGCGCTCGTCGGATACGTCGCCGCGGTCCAGAACGGAGCCGAGTTCGTTTCGCAGCTCGCCCCGGGACTCGATGCTATCGACTTCTGCTTCGAGCCACGCGCCGGACATTTCGACACCGAACAGCCCGAGTGTCCACTTGGCAACGCCGTCACCAACGGCGATAATCGGCGAGATGAGCCACGCAAAGTAGTACAGCGGCGTCGCGCCGTACCGACAGACGAACTTTGCGCGCTCGACACCGAGATAGGTTGGCGTCTGCTCGCCGTGGGTGAGATGGACGAGGTTGATGAGGAGGAACGCAATAGCACCGCCGACACCGACGCCGGCCAGAACCGACGACTCGAAATAGGGCTCGAAGATGGCCGCAAGCGCCGGCTCGGCGATGATACCGACGGCGATGCTGGAGGCGGTGATGCCGACCTGACAACTGGTGAGATAGATCTCCAGATCGTCAGTCATCTCCCAGGCACGCCGGAGACCGGGTTCGTCGAACTCCGATTCGGAGTACTGTCTGGCTCGCGTCAGTGCGAACTCGATGGCGACGAAGAAGCCGTTGGCGAGGATCAGGGCGAGTCCTGCAAGCAGCCTGACTGTGACTTCGACTGGTTGCATGTGCCGGCGGGGTTCACGGTCTGGCGGGGAAAAAGTGGGGATTGCCGGTCCCGCTCGCGTCGCGGCAGCACCGTCGACCGTCCTCAAGTACGCTCGAAATCGTATTCCACGCCGGTGAGGTCGGTTGAGACCGCCCAGAGCTGCTCGGCGGTTTCCTCGTCCTGTGACGCATCGTTGGACTGCTGGAACTCGGGCGAGCCGCGCATGTCGAACAGTCCGCCGGGACCGACGTACTCGCCGCCGATGACATCCTCGGCGGTGGCGGCGTACAGCATCGGCAGCGCGCCCTGTTCGGCTGATTGGGCGAAGACGGCGTTGGCAACGCCCATGGCCGCGGTTCGCAGCGTCGACCCCATCTCCCGCGGCCCGCGGAACTGGAGGTCGGTGTCGGCGTACCCCGGATGGCAGGCGACGCTTAGCACGTCGTCCCAGCCGTGGTTGCCCAGCCGCCGCTGGAGTTCGTAGGCAAAGAGGAGGTTTGCGAGCTTGCTCTGACCGTAGGCTGACCACTTCCCGTAGGAGCGCTCACGCTGGAGGTCATCAAAGTCGATTTCGCCCATCTCGTGCGCGCCGCTGGACTGCGTGACGATTCGGGATTCGCCGTCAGCGGCCCCAAGCAAGTCGAGCAGGTGCCCGGTCAGGGCGAAGTGGCCCAGATGGTTGACACCGAACTGCGTCTCGAAGCCGTCGGCTGTCTCGCTCCGGGGAATCGCCATGACACCGGCGTTGTTACAGAGGATGTCGACAGCGTCGTAGTCGGCCCGGAGGCCGTCGGCGAACGCCGCGACGTTCGACAGGTCGGCCAGATCACACTCTCGAACATCGAGCGTCGCGTTCGGAACGGCATCGCGAATCTCTTTGGCGGCCGACTCACCGCGTTCGACGCTCCGGCAGGCCATCACCACCGTTGCACCCCTGCGAGCGAACGCCTTTGAGCCTTCGAGTCCCAGCCCGCTGTTCGCACCAGTCACGACCACAGTTCGGTCCCTCAGCGGGGGCATATCTTCGATAGTCCAGCCTGTCATTGACGCAGATACGGGCGCGAGACACTGAAACCCATCGCCGGCGAGAGAGTGAGAGTCTTATGCCGTCGCCCCCGTGTTCCAGTGATGAGCGACGTGTCGATCACCGTCTACACGCGGGAGGACTGCCATCTCTGTGAGGAGGCCATCGAGACAATCGAGCGGGTCGCCGACGACGAGGGGGCCGCCATCGAACTGGACCTCGTTGACGTCGACGAGGACCCTGACCTCCGCGAGGAATACGGCGAACGCGTGCCCTACGTCTTCGTTGACGGGTCGCCGGCGTTCAAGTATCACGTCACCGAGCGACAGTTGCGCGAAAAACTGCAGCAGTCGGCGTAGCGGCCTCGGGCTCCCGACAGGCCGTCCGTCGCGGCTCCCACCGCAATTTATTAATTCTGGGATACGTTTCGTCGCTGATGCCCTCCAGTATCAGCAACACCGTGTTCAGCGAACCGTCCGGGCCACGGATTGCACTCATCCACTTCGCTGGTTCGCTTGTCTTCGCCGGTCTCTACGTGTCCGCCTGAAGTACCGACGGTTCTGCCGCGGCCACCTGGTTACTCGCTATGGTCGTCGGAACCGGATTAGCGGGCATTGCTGAGGCGTTGCCAAAGCACAGGCGGCAGTTGGCCGGCGTCTTGCGCTCGATCGCGATTCTCGTGTTTTTCTGTATCGTCGTTGTAGCCCTCGTCGTGCCCGGCTTCCTCGGTATCTGAGCACCACTCGCAGACCCGGGCCGTCTCGACGGCGACCACGGGTAGACCGGTGCTATCGCCCCTGCCCGACGGCTACCACGGGCTGGCCGGTGCTATCGTCCTTGCTCGACGGCACTGTGTAATGCTTCAGCCGCCGCCGCCGGGTCGTCGGCCTTCGTAATCTCGGTGATAACAGCTACACCGTCGGCCCCGGCGTCGACGACCGCAGTGGCGTTCTCGGCCGTGATGCCACCGATGCCGACAAAGGGGATGTCCACTGCCTCGGCAATTGCGGCGGCGCGGTCGGTGCCAACAGCGTACTCATCATCGTCGATGTCGTCTTTCGAGCCAGTGGCAAACACCGCGCCGACACCGAGGTAGTCTGCACCAGCCGTCGCCGCTTCCCGGGCGTCTTCGACGGTCGAGACCGAGCGCCCGATGACCGCATCGTCACCGAGGATATCCCGGGCAACAGAAACGGGGAGGTCGTCGTCGCCGAGGTGAACTCCGTCGGCGTCGATGGCCTGTGCGAGGTCGATGCGGTCGTTAACGACGAACGTGACGCCGGCCTCGCGGGTCAGTTCTCGCAGTTCCTGCCCGAGTTCGTAGCGTTCGCGTGCGGTCCGGTTCTTCTCACGGAGCTGGACGACGCCGACGCCGCCCTCGATCGCCTCCGCGACGATTTCATCGGTTGTCCGGCCCGCCGAGAGCGACGCCTGCGTGACGAGATACACGTCCCAGTCGACCATAGCAAGTGTCGGAACCGATGGCCCTTGTGTGCTGTGCGTTAGGTCAGGACTCTGTTTCGGCTGTTGAACTCGTCGTGTCCGCGTCGTCGGTACCGGCCTCGGAAGCGGTGAGCGCGCCGTCTCGGACGGCCATCCGAAGACCGAACTCGGCGATGTTGCCACCGTGCTCGGCTGTTCTGGCGAGGCTATCGAGGGCGCGAGTGAGCCGGTAGTCGGCGTCGCCCGATTCGAACAGCTGGCGGTCAAGGCTCGTTATCTGCTGGCGCACGGCCCGGCGCGTGGCCAGCGTCTGTCGGGCGGTGTCGACACAGGCGTCGCCAATGATCACACGGACAGCGTCCTCAACAACGGTGCGAACGTCCTGAGCGATATCTTCGAGGGCTGTGACGATGGAACCGGTTGGCTGGCCGTCGAGCTGGTCGGCGATGGTGCCGATGCGTTCGGCGTGGTCGGCCACGCGTTCGAGTTCGTTCGCGGTCCCCCAGAGGGTGAACAGTTCCGGACGCGTCAGCCCGAGCGCATCGATCTCATCAAGCCGTGCCAGGCCCCGCTCGAAGTAGCGGTCGATCATGGCGTGCAGCCGGTCGGCCTGCTCGTCACGGTCACCCCACCGGTCGCTGGTCGTCCCGGTTGTGAGGGCAGCCATCGCGTCCCGGTGCATCGACAGGGCAACGAACTGGAGCTGGCGAACCGACTGCCGGACCGACACCTCGCTGGCGTCGAGCAACGTCTGGACCGTCACGTGCGTTTCGGTCTCCTCGGCGATGGTTACGCCAGTCAGGTTTCGGGTGACGCGTTCGATGGCCCGGTGTTGCGCGTCGCTGTAGCCGTCGGGGAGTTCAAGAACGACGGACTCGACCCCGGCAGCGTAGGCCGCTCGCAACAACTGCTCGATTTCCGCCGGGTCGTCGTTTCCGACCTCCAGGGTGACGCGGTTCCGCGGCGTGGTCCGGGACTCGGGTGTCTGAATCACGAGTAGCCCGTCGATGTGCGTGTGGAGGTTCACCGTCGTTCCGGCCGTACAGTTCTCCGATTCGGCCCACTCTTTCGGTAGTGAAACCGTGTACGTCCCGCCGCCGACGGTCTGTATCTTTCGGGTTTCCATGCTTAGTAGATGAGTTCGGAGTCGGTTTCGACCATGTACAGCGTGCGTGCCGCGATGTTGACCGCGTGGTCGCCAACGCGTTCGAGGTCTCGAACCGTCAGCAGGAGTCGGGACACATCATCAAGCAACTGCTCAACCGCCCAGCCGTCGTCGCCGTCGGCCTCTCGTTCGATGAGGTCCCGAGCGACAGTCTCGCTGGCCCGCTGGCAGAGCGCGTCGAGCGCGTCGTCGTCAGCCGCGATAGCGCGGCATTCCTCGACGTCTTCACGCCGATAGGCATCGATACTGCGCTCGACCATCTCAGTGGCTTCGCGGCCGATCGTGTCGACGTCGACCTCGGGAGCGAGTCGACGGTCGGCAGATTGTGCGTACGCTGCGAGGTTCGTGGCGAGGTCCGCGATGCGTTCGAGGTCGGTGATAATCTTGAACGAGGCGGCGACAAAGCGGAGGTCGGTCGCGACCGGCTGCTGGAGGGCAAAGAGGTCGATACAGTCGGCTTCGAGGGCCAGATACAGCTCGTTTATTTCGTCGTCGCCGTCGATGACGGACTGCGCCATCTCCCGGTCGACGGTCCGGAGCGCAGTGAGCGCCGCTTCGAGCCGCTCGACGACGAGGTCGCCCATCTCGACCACGTGCTCCCGGAGTTCGTCCAGCAGTTGCTGGTACGACTCGCGTGACATAGTTACCCGAACTTGCCGGTGATGTAGTCCTCGACACGCTGGCTCTCGGGGTTCTCGAAGATCTTGTCCGTGTCGTCGTACTCGACGAGTTCGCCACCGGTGAGGAACACGGCAGTCTGGTCTGAGATGCGGGCCGCCTGCTGCATATTGTGGGTGACGATGACGACGGTGTAGTCCTTCGACAGTTCCTCGACGAGGTCCTCGATTTTCGACGTTGCAATGGGGTCAAGCGCCGACGCCGGCTCGTCCATCAAGATGACCTCAGGGTCGACAGCCAGACAACGGGCAATACAGAGCCGCTGTTGCTGGCCGCCCGAGAGACCGAGCGCGTTGTCGTCGAGGCGGTCGCTGACCTCCTCCCACAGGGCAGCCTGTTTCAGTGACCGCTCGACGAGTTCGCCCTCCTGTTCCGTGTCGTCGCGGCCGAACAGACGTGCGAGCAGGCCCTTGTTGATGTCGCCGTGTTTGCGGGGACCGTAGGAGATGTTCTCCCGGATGGATTTCGGGAACGGGTTCGGCGACTGGAACACCATTCCGATACGTTTGCGCAGTTCGACGAGGTTGGCGTTAGGGTCGTAAATTTCGGTGCCCTCCAGCTCGACCGAGCCGTCGATGCGGGCGGCCTTGATGCGGTCGTTCATGCGGTTCAGGCACCGCAGATACGTCGACTTGCCACAGCCCGACGGGCCGATGAGCGCCGTGACGCTGTTTTCCGGGATCTCCATCGAGACGTCCTTGAGGGCGTGGTCGTCGCCGTACCACACGTCGAGGTTCTCGACCGAGAGCTTCGTGTCGCCGTCGAACTCGTAGTGCCGCCACTCGTCGCGGACTTGCTCCTCGCTCTCACCGGCCGTCGTCTCAGCGCTCGGCGATGTGGTTTCGACCGTCCGTTCGCCGTTCGTTTGCGTGTCCGTGCTCGGCTCCGTGTTGATGCTATCACTCATAGTTGAGTTTCCTCCGGAAGTACGTCCGCGCCGTGATACCGACCGCGTAGAACGTCAGAACAACCATCAGCAGGATAAACGCCGTCGCCCACCCCATCTGTGGCGACCCAGACACCCCGGCCGCGATAACGGCCCACACCTGCGTCGGTAGCGACGCTGAGGCCGTCAGCAAGGCGTCGTTGGCGATGAACGGCGGCCCCGATACGAAGCGGAAGCCGCCGATGACATCGACGGCAGCCGTCGCGTTCAGCGTCGACCCGAGGACGAGAATGAGCGGAGCAGTCTCGCCGGCGATGCGGCCGACGCCGAGGATGACACCGGTGATGACGCCCGGCATCGCCGCCGGCAGGACGACACTCTTGATGGTCTCCCACTGGGTCACACCCAGCGCTGCGCTGGCGTCACGATACTCGTCGGGGACGGCCTTGATCGACTCCCGCGAGGTGATAAGCACCAGCGGCAAGAGCATGAACCCAAGGACCAGCATCCCGGCCAGCAGGGACTCGTCACCGCCCAGTCGGGGAATCAGGAACGCCGCCCCGAACAGGCCGAAGACAATGCTCGGCGTGCTCCAGAGCGCGTTCGTTGCGATTTCGACGAGCGCGGTGAACCGTCCCTGCTCGGCGTATTCAGTGAGGAACACCGCTGCACCGACACCCAGCGGGACCGCGAACAGCGTCGCACCGACGACCAGCCACACCGTGCCGATGATGGCAGGCATGATACCGCCGGGCTCGGCCCCCAGCGGGATGTAGGCCTGCATCACCATCGGCCACGAGAGGCTCCCCTCGTTGGCAATGGAGACGCCGAGAACATTGAATGACGTGCCGGTAACGGCCACGTGCAGGCCCACCAGCGCAGTGAAGCCGGCCGTGCCGACAAGTCCGAGTCGCGTCTCCTCGGTCAGGAGCCGGCGGGTGATCGTCTCTTCGCTGGACCGCTTTGCGACGGTCGTGAGCGTTGCCAGTGCGAGCGAGGCCACCGCGGCCCCGAGTGCGATTGCCGGCACAAGGTTCACCGGGCCGACCAGTGGATTGATGCCGGCGACTGGCTGGAGCAACAGCGCGGCCAGCAACAGCCCGAGTCCGCCGAACACACCCAGCGTGAACAGCGGCGCCTCGGACTGTGCGCTGTCCGCGAGCGTCGGCCCGTCGCTTGTGAGCACGCCGACAAGCGGGTAGACTGCGAGACCGCCCGCGGCGACCGACCCAGCGACGACGGCGGCGAAGCCGAGCGTCTCGCCGAGCGGCAGGCCGAACGGAGCGGGGCCGAAAACGAGGAAGAAGCCGGTGAGGACGACGAGCGCGAGAACCGCGGTCGGGACGGCCTGTCGAATCGAGCCGGCCCGCTCGGACTGTGTCCCGACCTTTCGGAGCGAACCGAACGAACGGAAGAAGGTGACCGCGAGCAGCAGCGCCGGCGCGATAAGCAGCAACGTCCCAATCGTCGTGTCGGGCGTCACCGCAAGTGCCGTATCGAGCGGCTGTCCCTGTCGGTTGACCTGGACGATATAGGCGTAGGAGTAGCGAAGCGGCGACCCGGTGACGAGCACGCTCACGAGCACCGCGGCAAGCGCGCCGACTGCCGCCAGTGGGAGGACGCGGAATAGCTGTCGAGCGCCGGTGTTCCAGTCATTCGTGCCCGCAGGTGTGCGAGCGAACTGGACCGCGGCGAGAAGGGCTGGCGTCAGGAGGACCAGCGCGGTCAGCGCACCGACCGAGAGCCCGTGGAAGGCATAGCCGACGCCTTTGAACGTCACGAACACGACGATTGTCGCCATCACAGCCACCATCAGGAAGGCGTTGAGGTTGATGACGAGGAAGGCCCCGTACTCCCGGCCCCGAGCGCCGAATCCGGCCCGGCACTTGGCGGCCGACCAGGCCGACAGGAGCGTCCCGACCAGAAGGAACACGGGGATGACCGCGCCGCCGGTGAAGCCACCGGAGAGGGTCTGCGGGTTCCACTGCCAGCCGACGCCGATGGTGCCGGTTACGATTGTCAGCCCGAGCGCGCCGACCACGATGGCTGTCGGGAGCGTCGAACCGAGGTCCTCGCGAGGGAGAATTGCCAGCAGGAACAGCCCGACGCCGGCGACGACAGCCCCGACGAGCCACAGAAGTGAGCCGGCACTGGTGAGTGCACCGCCGATGGCAGCCCCCATAGCAAGGCCGACCGCGCCGAGCGCGCCGCCGGAGAGCAGCCCGGCGCTCATGTTCGGTTCCGTGTCCACGAGTTCGAGTCGGGAGGAGACACCGGCGGCAGTGATCGCCAGCGCTTCGGCCAGCAACACGGTTCCAAGCAGCGTCGCCATCGTCACGGGAAGGACCGCGGCAAGCGCGGTCAGCGCAAGCGTCGAAACGACGAGGCCCAGCCCGATGCCGCGCACTCGCTGTGAGGTGACCGGGACGACGTTGGTGTAGGAGGCGAGGCCGGTGATCCCGACCGCGCCGACGACGACAGCAAGTAGCGTCCCGAGCGCCGTGGTGAGGGCACTGCCACTGGCACCGGGCGGGACCAGATTCACCAGCGTGATGAGTCCGAGCGTGAAGCCGACGACGCTCAGTGCGATCGCCGTATCCAGTCCCCGGTCGTAGCTGTTCGAGTCTGCACTGACGAGTCGGTCCGTAGTCGCGTAGGCGTCACTCATTGTTGCCCCTTCAGTTTCCGCTGCATACGCCGCTCGATGTACTGCGAGACGATGCTCATCCCGGCGACGATGACGAACAGCATGACGCCGGCGACGAACAGCACGTCGACGGTGCTCTCGGATGCGCTCCCGTACTGGGTCGCGATCAGGCTGGTCAGCGTCGCGTTCGCGTCGAAGATGTCGAACAGTGGGTCGGCGAACTGTGTCCCCGAGGCCATGATCGCGGCGACGGCCATCGTCTCGCCGATGGCTCGACCCAGGCCGAGAATGACGGCCGCGGAGATGCCCGAGAACGCCGCCGGGATGGAGATGCTCTTCATCGTCTGCCACTCGGTCGCGCCCATGGCGACGGAGCCGTCACCCATCGACTGGGGGACACTGGAGAGAGCGTCCTCGCCGACGGAGACGACTGTCGGGAGCGCCATCACGCCCACGACGATCCCCGCGATGAGGAAGCTCGCCCCGTCATCGAGGAAGTTCGTCTGAATGAAGCCGTTCAGCACCTGAAAGCCGATGAACCCGTAGACGATGGAGGGGATGCCGGCCAGAATCTCCACGCCGGGCTTGATCAGTTCCCGCAGGCGGTCGCTGGCGACCTCGGCGATGAACAGCGCGCCGAACAGGCCAAGCGGCCCCGCAACCGCACCCGCGATGATGGTTACGACCACTGTCGCCCATATCATCGGTATCAGCGAGTACGCCCCGCTAAGGGGGTTCCAGTAGGTCGAGTCCGACGGCAGCACGGATTCGAGCCAGAAGAACCAGCGAGCGTCCCCGCCCTGTTCCGGGATCAACAGCAGTCCAAGTCCACGTTCGAGAAACGCTGGCAGTGCGCTTGCGAACAGGAAGAACGTGATGAACGCGACGGTCAACACCGTTAGCACCGTCGCAACCAGCGTGAGTAGGCGTGCAACCTCAGCCTGATAGGTGACCCAGCCGACCGCCGTGACAAACACGAATGCCAGCAGCATGGGCAACGCCAGCGCCGGCCGAAACAGGAAGACAAGAATCGTCGCCACCAGCGTCGTCGCTATCGTGACGACGGCGAGCGTCGACCCGTCGACTCTGTCCCCGCCCGACACCGCCTCGCCCTCCGTTGTAGGTATATCCTCTGTCATAGTATGGAAAATCGACCGATACGGCCGATAACTGTCAGATGTGGTCCGAGCCGTGGGCGATTACACTTGGTCGGGGAGCTTGGCGCGCTCTTCCTCGCGACGGCGTGCGCCGAGCTTGAAGTAGTTGTTCGGCGCGACGAAGGTGTCCTGACCGAAGTCGGACAGGATCATGTTGATGACCGCGGCCTCTTTCTTCGAGGTGCCTTCCCACGTGTACATGTGGAGGTCACGCGAGAGGGGGTAGGCCTTCGAGTCGAGGCCGTTCTGGTCGTCCTGATAGCTGTAGGTCGTCCCTTCCCACTCCAGCGCGATGGGAGCCAGCCCGTCAGTGTCGATAAACGCCAGCGCGAGGTAGCTGATGGCGTTGTCGGCCTGTGCGACAGCCTGCGCGAGGCGCTGGTTCTGCCCGTATCGGTTGGCAACAGAGGTGTCCTCCTCTGGGTTGCCGAAGACGTTGGAGACGAAAGAGGTTCGCGTCCCGGAGCCCTTGACACGGCCCAGCACCTGAATCTCGCGGTCCGGGCCGCCGAGTTCGCTCCAGTTGGTGAGTTCACCTTTGTAGAGGCTTTTAAGCTGGTCGCCGGTGATCTGCTCGACGCCGGCATCGGCGATCTCCTGGGAGACGACCAGTGGCTGGCCGTCCACACCGACGACGTGGTCGATGAACTGGTCGTAGGAGTCACGGTCCGGAAGTTCGTCCTCAACGTTCCCGGAGGAGTTCCCGATGTCGTTCTGGCCGTTCATGACCTTCTCGACGCCGGTCCCAGAGTGAGAGAGGCCAACAGTGAACTGGAACGGCGGCCCGTCCTCGCCGCCGGCCTCGAACCCGTAGAGACCGCCCCAGTAGTCCGCGAGGTTCTTTTCCGTGTCGATATCGTACTCGCCGTGTGGCCAGTACTCGCTGTCGCTGGCCGGCCGGTTTGCGTTCCAGTACGAGGCCGCGGTGTTGGCGATAGGGTACACCGTCGAGGAGCCACCGGATTCGAGTGCGGTGGTACCGCCGGAGCTACCGCCCTCGTCGGTGCTTTCGGTCGCTTCCATCTCCGTCGACACCGCTTCGGTGTCCGCACTCTCGCCGGAGCTCCCGTCCGACTCGGAGTCGCCGCTGCCGCTGGAACAACCGGCGATCGCAGCGATACTGGTCGCACCTGTCGTTGCGATAAATTTCCGCCGCGATACGAACTCTGACAGCCCGTTTGAGTCGTGCGCCATCAACAGAAGCCAACAGGACAGCTAATAAGTAATCTGCTAAGATAGCTATATCTATTGGGTTACTACTATATAGAATTAGTATGACAAACACTCGCAAACAGGTGTGAATATAATAGCTTATTCGTCTGATTTAGGCCTCCAAGTACCCAAATACGTCGAATATGAAGGATAATTATGTATCTCGGCGTGTTAGCCGTCTTCGCCGCCACTGCCAGCAAAAATTGCCGAAGAGTCGGCGTCCAGCCGGCGAATATGTCCCCAAATATTAGAACTCCAATACAGTATATAGATATGAGTGGATTTATATCATCGCATGAACGAGTGTCAGTCACATGGAGACACGCAAGGTCCAGGTGACGGGCGGGTCGACATACACCGTCTCACTACCCAAAGAGTGGGCGACAGAAAACGACGTGAGCGCGGGCAGCGTCGTCGAATTCCACGCTGAGCGGGACCTGCTGCTGCTCGCTCCACAGCGGGACAACGGCCGCGTAGAAGGGAGTCTCGACGTGGAGGGACTCGAAAACAGGCACGAACTCACGCGAGCGGTGATGACGATGTACGTCAGTGGCTTCGACATCAT
>NZ_JAAOHT010000077.1:0-17512 GCF_011440255.1 Haloarcula sp. JP-Z28
AGGTCCAGCAGCGAGGCGACCCGTCTATCGCCGCGCACGCACCGGCCCGTCTCCGTGGGGGACCGACGACCAACGTGAACGCCGTCGAGGCCCGCGTTCCACGCCGCACCGATGTCTGACGGATTGTCTCCAGCCAGCACACCGTGGTGGCCGTTGTACCAGACATCCATCTCCCGCATCGCCAGTTCCACCGGCTTCGGGTCGGGCTTCCAGCCGATGTCATCGTCACAGCAGACGACCGTTTCGAACCAGTCGGTGATGTCCAGATGGTCAAGCACTGGTTCGGTGAGGTACTGCTGGCAGTGCGTGACCAGTCCGACCGGTGTATCGAGGGTCGCGAGGAACTGCTCGGCATCGTCGTAGAGATACGTCGCCTCGGCCCGCGCAATAGGGTCTTCCTCCTCGTGGAACAGCCGCCAGAACTCCTGCTGGTCGACGTTGCGCTCCGCAAGCGTCCGTGACCGTGTCCCACCGAAGCCGTACCAGAGTGCATCCCGCTCCCGGTCCGTGAACTCGACGCCGAGGCGGTCGCCGACGGCACCCATCACTTTCCGGGGGTACGCTGGCTCGATATCGACGAGCGTCCCGTCGAGATCAAACAGCCAGAAGTCGTAGTCGGTGGTCATGGGGATAGATTATTTAGCGATTCTCTGATAAAGTCTTTCGGGCCCTACGACCGGTTTTGCTGTGTATAACCTCTCTGTAGCCACTGACTACACAGTCGCGTCTCGTTTCACCCCACCCGAATCGAGCTACCGAGGTACTTGGTGACGACTTCGCTGACCGACCCGGCATTGAACAGGGATAGGTCGTCCGCGATTTCGCTCTTCAGCGCGTCGAAATACGCCTCGTCGGTCCTGAGTTCACTGAACGACGCCGAAACAACTGGACAGCCGAGTTCGTCTTCGACGAGCCGACGGAAATGCGGTTCGTCAGCGAGTTTGCCCCGCCAGAGCGTGTCCCGGAAGAACAGCCAACCGCGTTCCCCCGGGTCGTCAGCTGCCCGATACAGCGTCGTCTCGAACCGGTCGGGGTCGGTCCATAGCCCATCAGCGGCCGGTTCAAGCTCGATTTCCACACGGAACACGTACCGGGCGGTCGCGCCGTCTGGATCAGTCGGCTGGAGCGACGTGAGTCCGCCTGTCGTATCCACTGTCACACCGTCAGTCGTGGATGCCGTTCAGCCGCTCGGCAAGGTCAATGTCGTTTTCCGTGATGCCGCCGGCGTCGTGGGTCGTGAGTCGGACTTCGACCTCACCCCAGCGGATGGTCATCTCCGGGTGATGCCACGCGTCCTCGGCGAGGCCGGCCGCGGCGCTCAGAAACCCCGACGCGTCCAGATAGCCGTCGAACTCAAAGACACGAACGATTTCGTCGTCTTCGCGGGTCCATTCCTCGGGTAGCCGGTCGCTAATCTCTGCATCAGAGAGCAGGTCTGCCATATCGGATACGTCGGACGGCGTAGGCAAAAAGGTGGGCGTGGTCAGTCGTCGGAGAGTCGGTCAAGCATCGCGTTCGGGATCTCGTCGCGCATACCGTCAGGGATGTCCTCGACCGACATGCCCTTGGTGAACTCGGGCGGGGTAGCCTGGTCGGGGCCGCCGAAGTCCGGGTCGAACAGCTGGAGCGCCGTATGAATCGTCGACCAGTCATCCTCCTCCGCGGCGTCGCGCAGGCTCTTGGTCGGTGCGGCGAGGATCTGCGAGACGATAGCGTCGGCCATTGCTTCAACGACTTCAGCCTGTTCATCATCGAAGTCAGCCGCCGAAAGCGCACTGTTTATTTCTGCTGCCTTGACCTGTTCGGCGCTTTCGTACATCGTCGAGATGACCCTGTCGGCGCGTTTGCGCTTGTACTGCGTGAGCAGGCGGTCGAACTCCTCGTCGACGATACGCTCGACCGCTTCGGCGGCTCGCTGCCGCTTGTTCCGTGTTTCGGCAGTCACCGACTCCAGCGCGTCAAGGTCATACACTGTCACCGACGGGAGGCGGTCCGCACCCGCCGGGACATCACGCGGCTGGGCAATATCGACAATGGATACGTCGCCGGAATCGCTGAAGGTCCCGATATCGAACACCTGATCGCCGCTTCCCGTTGCCGAAATGACGGCACTGGCCTCGGAGACAGCCGCTTCGATACCGTCAAGTGCGAGTGCGCTGGCGTCGATATCGACCGACTCAGCGATATGTTCCGCGTGTGGGACCGTCCGGTTAGCCACGAGCAGTCGGTCTACCTCCTCGCTAAGCGCCTCCGCAGCGAGTTGGCCCATCTCGCCAGCCCCAACAACGAGCGCTGTCCCGTCAGTCAGCGAACTCTCCTGTTTGAGCAAGCGAACCGCGGCGGAGGCAATCGAGACGACTCCTTCGTTGATTTTCGTCTCCGTGCGGGCGCGCTCGCCGACGTGGATCGCTTTCGTGACGCCGTCTTCAAGCATCGGCCCGATGCCGCCAACGCCGCGAGCGGTCTCGTAGGCGGTCCGAAGCTGGCCGAGGATCTGGTCTTCGCCCAGCACAATCGATTCGAGGCCGGCGGCCACCCGGAGCAAGTGACGGAGGCTCTCCTCGTGACCCATCTCGACGACGACATCGTCGGGCACGGCTCGGGTAAACAGTTCGAGGGCCTCGAGCCCGTCCTCGTGATCAGAGACGACAACGTACCCCTCGGTACGGTTACACGTCTGCAGTGCAATCGCTTCTTCGACCGCGGGGTTCGCGAGCAAGGATTCGACGGCGTGGCGCTCGCTGTCCGCCGCAGCGGTTTCTAATTGGTCGACGCTTGCGCGCTCATGGGAGATACAGACCCCAACAATTGCACCAGTGTCCCCTCTCACGTTTGATCACCAGGTAACTCTCCGATCACGTCTCTAGCTACTTGCTCTCCCTTGGACCTGCCACTATCTAAAGCCTTCCAAACTTCCCGTGACCTGACAACGAACCTAACGGCGTCACGCCGTTTGGCCGGCGGGACCCCCCGGTCGCGCAGGTCCTCACGGAGGTCGCCAACAAGGTCCGCCATCAGGCCAGCGTTTCCGAACTCGTCTTCGAACCGCTCGCGAAGGTGCTTCGACAGCGCTGGCGCGCGTCCGCCGGTCGCAATCGCCAGCGTCACGGGGTCGTCTCGTACCGTGGCAGGCACGACAATGTTGCCGAACGACTGGTCGCCATGGTCGTCGGCGCGGTTGACAAGCGCGCCGTGTTCCGCGGCAGCTGTGCTAAAAGCGCCGTTCAGGTCCGAGTCGTCTGTCGCGGCAACGACCAGCGCCGGGTCGGTCCGCTCGACCCAGTCTGTGGCGTCCTCTGGGGTCGGTGCGGCTCGGACTTTTTCGGCGTCAGCGAACGTCCGGTCGCCGAACTCAGGGCTGAGGACGACGACGCTCGCCTCCGTAGCGAATGTTCGAGCCTTGCGCGCGCCGACTGGACCGCCGCCGACGACGAGCACCGTCTCGCCCTCGAAGTCGTGCATGAGTGGAATCATCGGTTGGCACTCCCTGATTCAGCACTACGGTCCTGCATACGCACGGTCACGCCGTTTCTGTGTTCTGTCGCGCTCGTTCGTCCAGCCTGATACCCGTCTTTTTGAGAATGCGCGTCGAGAACAGCGTGTCCCAGTCGTCCTCGGACACGTCCCAGTGTTTAGCCATCCGGTCGCGGACCTGCTGGATGCGCTCCTGACTCTCCGCCTCGCTTCGCCCGTGAGTCATCGCGAAGAAGTTGTACGGCCAGACACCGTCGTGGCGAGGCCGCTCGTAGCAGTGTGTCACGAAGTCGAACTCGGCGATATCCGGGCCAACCTCGTCGATGACCTCGTCGGGCACGTCCCAGACAGTCATCCCGTTCTCGCTGTAGCCAAGCGCGTAGTGGTTCGGGATAACGCCGACCCGGCGGACCTTTCCTTCCATGTTGAACTGCTGTATTGTCTCCAGTACCCAATCAACGTCGGCGTCAATTTCAGCAGCCACGTCAGCGTACGGCGTGGCAGTGACCGGGAGCCCGTCCTGAATTTCCAGCACGAGGTCCAGTTCGTCGGCGGTCAGAGACTGGCTGTCGGTCGGGGTCACGTCCGGCCCCAGAGCCGAACAGTCGATGTCCTGGGTCTGTGGCCCCTCGACGGGGAACTTCGCGCCGACGTGGAACTCCTGCTGTTTCGGGAGGTTGTACGTCTCCTCACCGGTTTCGGCCTCGATTTCGGCTAGTACCTCCTCGACTCGACTTTCCTCGGCCACCGAAACCACGAACCACATATTTAGATGGGGATGTTCGCGCTCGTAATTGTGCGCGACCTCCGGGTACGCGTTTATTATCTCGGCGTGCTCGTCGTAGCTGTCCTCGGGGGCGTGAGTTGCGACAAGCGTGGCGGTGCCACCGATCGCTTCAGCATTGATGAGTGCCCCGAACCGCGTGAGCACGCCCGCGTCGTCGAGGTCCTGTACGCGCGCTAGCAGCTCGTCCGCGTCGATGTCGACGCCGTGGTCGGCGAGGGCCGCCGCGGCCGGTTCGAACGGCCGTTCGACGACCGGGAAGCCGCCCTGGAAGGCGTTCAACACCGCCCGGTCTACCGTCCCGAGGTCTTCGCTCATACCGAAAGCTGGGAGTTCTGCGAATAAAAATAGCCCGGGACAGGCGAGCAAACGCGGCCCGCATATCCGGGTTGCCGGAGCGTTTTACCCCTTTGCGCCCCTAGTTCACGTGTGGCAATCTCGACAGCCGAACTGACAGTCCGGCTGCTGGTCTACCTGTTCGTCCTGATAGGGGTGCCGCTGTGGTTTGTCCTCATGTTCCGGCTCATGGATTACGCCGCACATGATACGCTGGTCGAGCAGTTCAGCGGCCAACGCAACGGTCGCGACACCGGCCAGCTCAACGCCTACTTCGAACAGGCTGCAGTCGACGCAAGGAGCTGTCGTATCTGTGGCGCAGCGAACGGCCCCAACTACACGTACTGTCACAATTGCCAAGAGCGGCTGTCGACCGGCGATTGACGGGCTTACTCGCCTTCGACGCCGGTGACTGCGTAGCCAGCGTTCTCGACCGCTTCGAGAATCCCGTCGTGGTCGGCGCTCGCCTCGTAGTAGAACACTAGATCGAAGGAACCGTTGCGAAGGAGCTGCTGACACTCCCAGACGAACTCCTCGTCGTCCAGCGTGAGGCCCTGATGCTGGTTCGACGCGAACTCGGGGTCGTCGCTGCCGGAGTAGACGAACGTGTTCGTCGGGTCCAGACCAGCGCCCTCGGCAATGAACTCACCGACTTCGATGGTGGCCTGCATCATCTCTATCTCGTCGCTACCGTCGTACTCCGTGTGGACGACAGCGCCGTTGAGCTGAATCTCGCCCGGCTCAAGTAGTTGTTTGGTCCGGCGGTAAAGGTCATCGTCGAGTGCGTCGGCCTCGCTCATACCATGCGGTCGGTGTTGCTGTCCCTAAGGCACTTCGGATTCAGAGTGCTGATAGGTCTACCCGAAGATATTCGGTTCGAGAGGCGGTGCAGCGACAGTGGTGGGAACCCACACGCTGTCGAGTCGCACCGCTCAGTCGGTCCCGAACCCGTTGAAAAGCGAGCCGCCCTCGCTTACAGTCGCTCGAGGTTCTTCGCCCGCGGGCCTTTGTCTGCCTGTTCGATGTCGAATTCGACTTCTTGCCCTTCTTCTAAGTCCGGGCCGCCGACGTCTTCCATGTGGAAGAACACGTCTTCGTCGGCATCGTCGGTTTCGATGAAACCGTAGCCACCCGTATCGTTGAAGAAGTCTACAGTGCCTGTCGCCATGGTTACAGCCGCGTGAGGTTTTTCGCGCGCGGGCCTTTGTCGGCCTGCTCAATCTCGAATTCCACTTCTTGCCCCTCCTCGAGGTCAGGACCGTCGATGTCCTCCATGTGGAAGAAGACGTCCTCGTCGGAGTCTTCGGTATCGATGAAACCGTAACCGCCTGTGTCGTTGAAGAAGTCTACCGTACCGGTCGCCATTGCAATTCGAATGTGACGCCGTGGTATATTAAAACTATGCGCATATATTTCGACAGATTAGGCGGGAAATAACTGTACCCGGTCCCTTCCACAAAGCCCTTATTGAGTGGTTGAAATGTATACAACGATGCTATCGAGGGGGAAGCGACTGGGATATGCAGCCTACGAGCGATTGCTCCAGTGGGAACTGTCTGGAACGCCGGACCACGTCGCAGTCATTATGGACGGGAACCGAAGATACGCTGAAAAGCAGGGCACAAAAAAACAGGAAGGCCACAGAGAAGGAGCCCAAACGACGGAGGCACTGTTGAACTGGTGCGACGAACTCGGCATTCGTGAGGTGACGCTGTACACGTTCTCGACGGAGAACTTCGACCGCGACCCCGAGGAACGCGAACACATCTTCGACCTCGTCGAACAGAAGCTCCGAACATTTGCCGACGCCGACCGGGTCCACGAGGCCGGCGTGTGTATCCGCGCCATCGGCGAGACGGAGATGTTACCCGACCGGGTCCGAGACGCTATCGACTACGCTGAGGGACGAACGGCGCAGTACGACCAGCTCAATCTCAACATCGCGCTGGCCTATGGCGGCCGGGCCGAGTTGCTCGGTGCGGCCCGCGACGTTGCCGCTGCTGTCGAGAACGAGACCCTTGACCCGACGGACGTCTCTGCGGAAACCATCGAAGAGCGGCTTTACGAGGGGCCGACCCGCGACGTTGATCTCATCGTTCGAACCGGCGGTGACGAACGCACCTCGAACTTCCTGCCGTGGCACGCCAACGGCAACGAGGCCGCCACGTTCTTCTGTACGCCCTACTGGCCCGAATTCCGGAAGGTCGACTTCCTGCGAGCGATCCGAACGTACCAGAACCGCGAGGATTCCTGGCGGACGACCCGTGCCGAGCGGTCGCTGGCACTGGTTCGTGCCATCGAGCAATCGGAGCTACCGACGGCCAAGCGGATGCTCGGGCGATTCCGTGACGCGCTCCCGAGTACCGAACGCGAGCAACTCGACGAAGAGTACGACCTCGCGGACTGACCTCCTAGCGGCCAAATCGCCGCTGTCGCTCCTGATAATCCCGCAACGCCCGCAAGTAATCCCGAAGCCGGAAGTTCTGCCAGTTCACGTCAGTGAAATACAGCTCCGAATACACGGACTGCCAGATCATGAAATCGGAGAGCCGCTCGGCCCCGGTCTTGATCACCAGATCCGGGTCGGTCGGAAAGACGAGATGCTCCTCGACCGCGGCCTCGTCGATGTCGCTCGGGTCGAGTGAGCCCGTATCGACGTCTTCTGCTAGTTTCTGGACGGCCGTCGCGAACTCTGACTGGCCGCCGAGTCCGATTGAAATCTGAATCGGGGCGTCGGCCGTCGTCTCGTCGTCCGGTACTCTGACCGCTATCTCCCGTGGCGCGGTGACACTTTCGAGTTCACGCTGCAGCGTCGGGATCGCTTCCTCGTCGAGGACACTCACGTAGACGACGACGGTGTCGGTGCCGTACTGGACGGCCCAGTCGAAAAAACGCTCTAAGGTCCGGTACGCGCCGTCTCCAAGCAGATCCCGCTCCGTAATCACCAGCGCGACCGTCTCGGGCAGGTCGGCGTCGCTGCGCCGAACGCGCGTTGCGAGATATCGGTCATATAGTCCCACGTCCGCCGGTATGCTGACAGCCCCAGTAAATCCCACGGTCCCTTCGACAGTTCGGAAAGGGTAAGTGCCTCTCGGGGATACCGGTGGGACGTGACTGGCACAGTCCGTCGGGCAGGTGCGTTCGCCGCCGTGGGGACCCTCGCGGTCGCCGTTCCGGCCGCAACGGGCTTTCGCTCGCTCGAACTCGCGACTGTCGCCGCTATCGCCCCCTTCGTCCTCGTCGCCGCGCTCGGCGTGACGGTCATCGGGCAGGACTCGCGGCTGTTCGACCTGTTCGCGCGCCCCGGTGACTACGAGGACGGGAAACTGTACGGGCTGGCAGCCTTCTCGCTTGCCGCCGCCGGCCTCGCGCTACTTGCCGTCCGATTCAGTCTGCCGGTGCCGATGTTCGTCGGCGTCGTTGTCATCGTCGCCTACGGAAACCTCGGCCAGCGGCTCGCATACACCGTCCGCTCCGACGAAGTGGTCGCAACCGCGGGCTTCGTTCTCGTCGGCTTCGTCGCCGGCGTCGCGGGGCAGGTGCTCGGAACGCGGATTCAGGCGGCCGTCGGTGAGGGAGCGGCCGCCGTCGACCTCCCGCTCGTGCTGTTTCTTGCCGCCAGCGGTGCGTTCGTCGCCGCACTGCTTCGCTCGGTCCTGTTTGAGCGGGACGACCCGCTGGTGATGCTCACCGTGGGACTGCTGCTGTGGCTGTTTTTCGAACTCGACCCGTCGGTGACGGCACGGCGCGTCGTCATCGCACTCGCCGTGACAGTACTGCTCGGCTATCTCTCGTACGCGCTTGACACCGCATCCCTGCCGGGGATGCTCACTGGCGTTCTCCTCTCTTTTTTGACCATCGTGCTCGGCGGCTTCGGCTGGTTCGCCATGCTCATAACCTTTTTCGGGCTCGGTGGCCTCTCGACGAAGTATCGCTACGACGAGAAACTCGACCGCGGCATCGCCGAGGAGAACGAGGGCGCACGCGGGAGCGGGAACGTGCTCGCGAACTCCATCGTCGCGCTGTTCGCCGTCGTCGCGGCGGCGGCGAGTCCAAGCCATATCGCCGTCGACCCGCTCCTGTTCTTCTATGCCTTCGCCGGAGCCGTCGCCGCCGCGATGACAGATACGTTCTCCAGCGAGTTCGGCGGGCTCTACGACAACCCGCGGCTCATCACGACGCTCAGGCCCGTCGAACCGGGTACTGATGGCGGCGTGACTTGGCAGGGCGTTGCCGCCGGGGCCGCCGGCGCGGGCATCATCGCCGGCATCGCCGCGCTCACGCAGGACATCAGCACAGTCGGCAGCGGCGTCATCCTCCTCTGTGGGCTGGTCGGCATGACCGTCGACAGCCTGCTGGGTGCGACTGTCGAGGGCTCGGTCGTCGGCAATCAGGGCGTCAATATGCTCGCAACCCTGGCGGCCGCGCTGACCGGCGCTGGCGTCGTGCTGACCGCCGGCCTCCTATGATCCGGGAGGCTCGTTCCGAAGACGAGGTTCGACTCCGGGCTATTCAGACGAACGCGCTCGATGAGCCGTGGCCGGAACTCCTCGGCGTCGGAATCGATGGCCCGCCGCTCGTGCTAGTTCTCGATATCGGCGAACCGCTCGGCTACGCCTTGGTCGTGCCGGATCATCCGGTCGCATACTTAGCTGAGTTCGCCATCGCGCCCGGCAAACAGGGGCAGGGCCTCGGGACGACACTGATGAACGGGCTGCTGGACAGGCTCCGGACTAGTGGGTTCGAAACAGTGAGACTCACCGCACGCGCAGACGACAACCGGGCACGCTCATTCTACGACGGGTTCGGATTCTCGGTCGCCGACGAGCTCCCCGACCACTACGACGACGGCGACGGGGTGCTGTTCGTTCGGGACCTCTAACTCTCGATACGGACCTGCACGGCCGTCGGCTGTTTGACGTACTCGCCGTGGCCGGCAGCGACGACGACATCGACGCCGCGCTGGGCGGCAACGTCGAGGAGCTTCTGCGAGCAGTCGGCATCGATGACGACAGTTTTGGGAACGTCCTCGGTGGATTCAAGCAATGAAACAACGGCATCTGCGTCACCCTCCGCAAGCAGCGTCGCATCCTCGTCGACCAGCCTGGCGGTTCCGCTGTGGGTCTGAATAACGGCTTCGATGTGGTCCGAAAGCGAGGGGATAGTCGGTCCGTCGTCGTTTTCAGTCGTCTCCTCGTCGGTCGTGGCATCCGCCACAGCGGTTGCGTTTGAGTTGTCCACGACGCTCGTCGTCCCATCGGTTGTCTCGACCTTCGCCGACCCTGTCTGTGCGCTGGGCGATGGCTGGTTGTCAGCGGCGTCATCCGATGTCGCGGCCGCCACGGCACCGCCGTCGGCAGTGGTCGACTCCCCTGCCTGAGACATCTCCTCGCGGATGCTGTCGAGGCTCTTGGCGCTTGCGACCGTTTCGTACGGAACTTTGTCCCGTAGTGCCGACATCACCTCGCTGCGTGAGAGGTCCTCGACGGACTTGTCGCTGGGAGTGACGGCGACGTAGTCCACGTCGCCGACCTGCGCGAGTTCCTTCAGGATGAGGTCCCCACCGCGGTCACCGTCGAGGAACGACGTGACCGTTCGACCGGCCGTCAGATCCGCAATAGCGTCGGGGACATCAGTTCCCTCGACTGCGACAGCGTTCTTGATGCCGTATTTGAGCAGTTGCATCACGTCCGAGCGCCCCTCGACGACGACAATCGCGTCGGAGTCAGCCACGCGTGGTCCAGCTGGGAGTCCTTCATAGTCGGTCACATCGGCGACTCGGACCTGCTGTCTGACCGTCTCGACGATGTCCGCGGTCTGGATGGACTTCTCCTCGAAGTCGTTCAGGAGTTCCGTCGCGCGCTCAACGACTTCGCGCCGCTTGGCGCTGCGTACGTCCTCGATCTCGGAAACTTCGATCTCGGCACGACACGGCCCCACCTGTTCGATGGTCTCCAGTGCCGCAGCGAGGATCGCTGTTTCGACCCTGTCGAGGCCGCTCGCGACGGTAATCTCTCCAAAAGACTGTCCGCCCTCGGAGCGTATCTCCACGTCGATGCGGCCGACCTTCTTCGAGTCCTGCAGGTCCCGCAGATCCAGTTCGTCACCGAGTAATCCTTCCGTCTGGCCGAACACCGCGCCGACGACATCGCTCCGCTCGACGACTCCCGCCGCCGTGATGTCGGCATGTATCAAATATTTCGCCGTATCTTGCATGATTGTCCTGTTTTCCAGCCCGTCACCCGGTGTTCCGACGGACTGCTGTCACTATACTGATGTTGGGTAGTACAGCGGAATAACCTTGCGCACGCGAGTCGAAATCAAACCTTCCCGCAGGTACGCGGCGCTCCGACACTGCCTCTGTATACCATTCTATTCCCGAAAGGTCGGCCACTCACCTCAGTAGCGGAGTCATGCCGTCGATACCGGCCTGAATGGCGTCAACCGGGTCCTCGGGGTTGTCGTGCTCGAAGACCAGCCACTCAGTCCCCGCCTCACGGGCTGCATCGACCACCCCCTGAAGCGGCACCACGCCGTCACCGAGAGCCGTCGGCTCTCCGTCCGCGGTCATGTCTTTGAGGTGGACGACTGGAACGCGCCCGTCGAGTCGCCGAATCAGTTCGACGGGGTCCTGTCCCGCCGCGTGCGCCCACCCGGCGTCGAACTCGAACCCGATCGTCGTCTGGTCGACGAGCGCGTCGAAGGCGGTCCCGTCGCCGAGCGGGACGAACTCGTGGTCGTGGTTGTGGTACAGGAGCGGTCGGTCAAACTCCGCCGCAAGCATTTCGAGTAGCGTCACCGTCGACTCGACTGCGCTCTCACTTGCGAAGTGATCGTCATCGAGATACGGGAGAACGAAATACGGCGCGTCAAGTGTCCGGACCTGATTGCCAACGGTGCGGGTGTCGGACTGCAGGTCTTCCAGTTGAACGTGGACGCCGGCAACGCCGAGTCCCGCTTCGTCGAGCGCGCGCCGGGACGCGCCCGGGTCGCCGATGCCGGCGAACTCCACGCCGTCGTAGCCCGCGGCGCTGATGCGGTCGAGTACGTCCGATAGCGGTTCCCGGAGTTCGCGGAGCGTCCAGAGCTGGATCGCTGTCTCCATACCGTTGTTGCGAACGCTGTCATAAAATAACTGGACGGACTACCGGGACGCATGGGATTCACTGAAACCGAGATCGATCCCGCACGGTTCCTCGAAGACGTAGAGATGCGTATCGGCGAAATCGTCGACGTCGAACCGTTCCCCGAAGCCCGCAAAGACGTGTACAAGCTCGACGTGGCGTTTGGCGACGAAACGCGCCAGTCCGCCGCAGGGCTGACAGACGTGTACGATCCTGAGGACTTGCTCGGGTCGCAGGTCGTTGCCGTCGTCAACCTCGGGACGGTCTCAATCGCCGGCTTCGAGAGCGAGTGTCTGGTGACCGGGGTCGACAGCGAGGACGGCGTCGTCCACCTGACGCCCGAACGGGACGTCGAACCCGGGACCCGCGTGTATTGAAGAATATAGTTCTTCAACGGCTGTCGGTGAAGGTTCGTTACCCATTAGTACCGCCAGCGGCTAGCCTGTCGTAATATGAGTACAGTCAGGGCCGCTGGGTGGACAGTCGTCGCGCTCGTGTTGATGGCACTGGCAGTGCCGTGGTTCCTCTGGGACACCAGCACGGTCGCGGCCGGACTGCCCGTATGGCTGTGGTGGCACGTTGGATGGATGGCGCTTGCGAGCGTCGTCTTTGCTGTCTTTGCGCGCACCGACTGGGGCCTCGGCGTCGAGGAGGTGAACTGACGTGGCCGATACTGCGCTCCAGTTGGGTATCGTCGGCGCGTACATGGTCGTCGCGCTCGCGGTGGGCGCAGTCGCCTACCGGCTCACCGAGCGCACCGCCGAGGACTACTACCTCGCAAGCCGGACGCTCGGCACGGTCGTGCTGTTGTTTACCACCTTCGCGACGCTACTGTCGGCGTTTACCTTCTTCGGCGGCCCGAACCTCGCGTTCAGCGCCGGCCCCGAGTGGATTCTCGTGATGGGACTGATGGACGGTATCATCTTCGCCGTCCTCTGGTACGTGCTGGGATACAAGCAGTGGCTGGTCGGCAAGCGCCACGGCTACGTGACGCTTGGTGAGATGCTTGGCGACCGGTTCGGGTCGACGGCGCTCCGGGTTGTCGTCGCCGCTGTGAGCCTCGTCTGGCTGTTCCCGTACGTGATGCTCCAACAGAAGGGGGCCGGGCAAGCCATCGTCGGTCTCACGAACGGCGCGGTCCCGTTCTGGGTCGGAGCCGGCGGCATCACGCTGTTCATGATTCTCTACGTCGCGCTCTCGGGAATGCGTGGCGTCGCCTGGACCGACACGCTTCAGGGGCTGTTCATGCTCTCGCTGATCTGGGTCGCTGTCGCCTGGGTCCTCTCCGCTGTCGACGGTGCGGGCGAAGCGACGGCCTTGCTGGCGTCCGAAGAGCCCGCGTTCGTCGGCCTCGGCGGCGGGCTCTACACGCCGCAGTACATCATCTCGACCGCGGTCAGCATCGCCTTCGGCGTGACGATGTTCCCGCAAATCAATCAGCGCTTCTTCGCCGCCGGGTCGAAGAAGGTGCTCAAGCGCACCTTTGCACTCTGGCCGGTGCTGGTCCTGCTCCTGTTCGTTCCGGCGTTCATGCTGGGGGCGTGGGCGGCCGGACTCGGCGTCACTGTCCCGGAAGGCGGCAACGTCATCCCGGCGCTGCTGGGCGAGTACACGCCGACGTGGTTCACCGCGCTGGTCATCGCCGGCGCGATGGCCGCGATGATGTCCTCAAGCGACTCGATGCTGCTGTCGGGCTCGTCGTACCTCACACGGGACCTCTACCGGCCGCTGACCGGCCGCGGCGACGCCAGCGACGAAGAGACCGACCGCCGCGAGGCACTCGTCGCCCGCATCGGCGTTGTCGTGTTTGCCACCCTCTCGTTCGTTGCGAGTCTCTACACCCCGGGGACGCTGGTCCAGATTGGCGACACGGCTTTCAGCGGCTTCGCACAGCTTACCGTTCCCGTCGCACTCGCGCTGTACTGGCAGGGAACGACGCGCTCGGGGATGTACGCCGGCGTGGTCGGGAGTCAGGTGTTTTACGGCCTGCACGTCTTCCCCGTGCTTGCGACGGTTGGAGGACTGTTCGGTCTCGACGTTGCCCTGCCGACGGCGTACTTAGGCTGGACGCCGGGCATCGTGGGCATCTTGGTTGGTCTCGTGTTGACGGTCACTGTCTCGCTGATGACTGCCCCCGCGGCAACCGAGGACCGCACCGCATACGCCGTCTCTGGCGTCGAAAGCGACTGAGACGCGTTCGGTCCGGTACCGACCGTTTACCGTGACAACCACCGGACGGCGGCCACCGTCGGACATGTAAACCTACAAAAGCATCCAGTCCAATACACAGGTATGGACTCCGATAAGAACGTCGGCGGTCGCGACCGCCTGATCCGAGCGGTGCTGGCAGTCGTCCTGACAATTGTCTCCCTGCGCTGGCTTCGCAGCGGGAAGCGCAAGCGTGGCCTGCTCGCTGGAATCGGCGCGCTCGGCCTGGGCTTCAACGCCTCGACGGGCTACTGCGGATTCAACGACACGCTCGACATCGACACGACGAGCGGGAGCGACGACGACGTGTTTGCACCGAGCGGCGCGGACGACGAGCCGGCAGCCGACGAGTCGACGGACGTGAGCGTAGACTTTACGTCCGCTGACGACACCGAAACCGCGAACGGCCACGCCAGCGGCGAGCTGACCTGTGCCGTCTGCGAGGACCCTATTGTTCCCGGGGAGCGCCGTGGGCCGAACGATGAAGGCGCTATCGTCCACGAGACCTGCGAGTAACGCGCCGGGATAAACGCTCAGCAGCCCGAGTCTGGTTCTTTTTATAATCACCGTCCCAGTCTTTCACATATGCAGACCCACATCGTCCCGGTCGGGTTCGACTACGACCGGCTCATCGCGCCGCTGGTGCGCGAGCAACTCGACGTTGACCGCGTCATCCTGCTGGAGGGGGCGGTCGGCAGCGAGGCCAACGTCGAGTACTCGCGCAATCTCGCCGAGAAGCTGGAAAAGGACTATCAGAACCTGCTCGGAGCGGAAACCGAGCGGTTCGTCGTCGCCGACGTGTACGACTACGACGAGGCCTTCGAGCAGGCCTTCGAACTCATCAACGCGGAACTCGACGCGGGCAGCGAGGTGTGGGTCAACGTCTCCGCGATGCCCCGGACTGTCTCCTTTGCCTTTGCGACCGCGGCCCACTCGATTATGGTCGAACGCGAGGGCGACCGGGACCGCATCCACACCTACTACACGGTCCCCGAGAAGTATCTGGAGACGGAACTCGCCGAGGAACTGCGCAAGCAGATCGACATGCTAGAGGACATGCGCACGGGCGAAGAAGTCGACGAGCGAATTGACGACCGACTCGAAACCGCGCGGGACCTGCTATCGGAGTTCGACGAGCGGGGGACAACCATCGGCGCGAAGGAGATCGACGGCTCCCACGTGGTCGAGCTTCCCGTCGCCTCCTTCTCGAACGTCAAGCCCTTCGAGGAGGTCATCCTCTTCACGCTGGGCGAACACGGCGAGTTCGAGTCCGTCTCCGAGCTAGCACAGCAGTTGGCCCGGGACCTCGGTGAGGAGTACACCGACTCCTTCCGTTCGAAGGTCATCTACAACGTCGACCGGCTCGGCCCCGGTGGAAAAGGGTACATCGAGCAGGAGGAACACGGGAAATCCTACCGGACGACGCTCTCCCGCATCGGGCAACTGTGGGTCCGCGCCCACTCCGCCGAGGACCGCGAGCACCGCGAGTCCGACCTGCCGTGAGCTGGTCGCTGGTATGAGCCCGTCGGGACGCTGGCGAAAACCGAAGTCATTAATCCTGCCGTAGGTCGAGTATTGTACAGATGTTGCGTCGACTCTCCCGAACGCTGGTTCTCGCGCCCGTCGGTGTAGGGGTCCCCACGCCCCACATCACCGCTCCAAATCGACGTACGCACCGCTGATAACCACGCCGCAGTCAGATGCTACCCGGGTGTTACACCCACCGCTTGAATATGAGTGATACACAGGACCCACCGCAGGACGAATCGACCGCAGGCGAATCAGCAGACGCCCTCGACGGGGAGTACGACCCCCGCGAGATAGAGCCGGAGTGGCAGGACCAGTGGGTCGCGGACAAGACCTACGCCTACGACGAGGACGCTGACACCCGCTTCACCATTGACACGCCGCCGCCGACGGTGTCGGGGAACCTCCACATGGGCCACCTCTACCAGTTCACGCTGCAGGACTTCGTCGCTCGCTTCCACCGGATGCGCGACGACACCGTCTACTTCCCCTTCGGCTACGACGACAACGGCATCGCCTCGGAGCGACTGACAGAGCGCGAACTCGACATCCGACATCAGGATTACCCGCGCCGGGAGTTCCAGGAGAAGTGCCGCGACGTGTGTACGCAGTTCGAGGACGAGTTCACGCAGGACGTCCAGTCACTGGCGATCTCTATCGACTGGGACAACACCTACAAGACCATCGCGCCGGACGTCCAGCGGGTCTCGCAGCTATCCTTCCTCGACCTCTACGAACAGGGTCGGGAGTACCGTCAGCGCGCGCCGACCATCTGGTGTCCGGACTGTGAAACGGCCATCTCACAGGTCGAGCAGGAGGATAAGGACAAGTCGACGCTGTTCAACGACATTGCCTTCGACCTCGTCGAGACGGGCGAGGGACCGGCCGACGAGGACGCGACGTTTACGATTTCGACGACCCGCCCCGAGCTACTGCCAGCGTGTGTCGCCGTCTTCGTCCATCCCGACGACGACGAGAACCAGCACCTCGTCGGTGGCAGTGCGCGAGTGCCCCTTTTCGAGCAGGAGGTTCCCGTCATCGCCGACGAGCGCGTCGACATGGAAACCGGCAGCGGCATCGTCATGTGCTGTACGTTCGGCGACCAGAATGACATCGAGTGGTACCAGGCCCACGACCTGCCGCTGCGGCTCGCAATCGACGAATCGGCGACGATGACGGACGTGGCCGGCGAGTACGAGGGAATGCACACCACCGAGGCCCGTGAGGCCATCATCGAGGACCTGCGCGAGGAGGGGTCGCTGCTCGAGAGCCGCGACCACGACCACACCGTGCAGGTCCACGAGCGCTGTGAAGAGGAGGTCGAGTATCTCGTCACCGAGCAGTGGTACATCGAGCTGCTCGACAAGAAAGAGGAGTATATCGAGGCCGGCCGCCAGATGGAGTGGTACCCTGAGAAGATGGCCACCCGCTACGAGCACTGGATTGAGGGGCTCGAATGGGACTGGTGCATCTCCCGCCAGCGCGATTCGGGCATCCCGATCCCGGTGTGGTACTGTGACGACTGCGGCGAGCCCGTGATGGCCGAGCGCGAGCAGCTGCCGGTTGACCCGCTGTCGGACGCCCCGCCGGTCGATAGCTGCCCCGAGTGTGGCCACGACTCGCTGACGCCCGAGGAGGACGTCTTCGACACGTGGGCAACCTCGTCGCTGACGCCGCTCGTGAACGCCGGCTGGGACTGGGACGCGGACAGTGAGTCGTTCACCATGGAACTGCCCGAGCTGTACCCCTTCGACCTGCGCCCGCAGGGTCACGACATTATCTCGTTCTGGCTGTTCCACACCGTCGTCAAGTGCTACGAGCACACCGGCGAGGTGCCATTCGAGAACGTGATGATAAACGGGATGGTGCTGGACGAGAACCGCGAGGCGATGTCCAAGTCCAAGGGCAACGTCATCCCGCCCAGCGAGGTGCTTGAAGAGTTCCCGGTCGACGCCACCCGCTACTGGGCCGCCGGCACCTCCATCGGCGACGACTTCCCGTACAAGGAGGGAGACCTCGAAGCTGGTGAACGGCTCCTCCAGAAGCTCTGGAACGCCTC
>NZ_JAAOHT010000078.1:0-16826 GCF_011440255.1 Haloarcula sp. JP-Z28
AGCTAACACCGTATCTCAGAGCCTTTCAGCTCCGCTGCGAACTCTACAGAAAACCAGGTGACGAAGCGCTCAAACATGCTCTTGATGCTGCTCTCTGAAAATCAACAACGTGCTTCACAAGAGCGTTCTAAATATATAGCTACCAGCTTTTCCATAGGTTAGTTCTAGCTTACACTCAGGAAAGTGTCGGTCTCGCCGTGCGAGCGCTTGACCGACGAGTTCGTGTTTTACATCAATGGTCGCTGATGATACAGTCCATCGTCAATTCTCGCGTTGTGGGCGTGATTGTCTCGCCACTCAGATTCGGCACTCTGCTATAGGGCGATGGAACCGAGTTGAGATTGGACTAACTCTCCCATAGCGCTGACCAAGCGACGACTCCCCGGGGTCAGACGTAGATGTATTCACCATCCTCGATGTATGCACATTCTGAGTCGCCGGTGACCAGAGATGTGCATATATTTCGCCGATTGGGTTCTGTAGATTGATTGAATTGATCTACCGAATCGGGCGTTTTTATTTGATCCTGTCCTCGGTTGCTGAAGAACGACGCATTTCCGGTCGCCTACATACATTACTATATAAATGGTAGAAATGAAACCAGTGGTACAATAAAAACAAAACCACAGAAAGGTAGTGCTTTCTACGGTCCCGCGAAAAGGTGCGTGGTTTATATATTCAGCCCCCGCTGCAAAAAGTATGTCCGAAATCGGGATCTACGCCCGTGTCTCAACAACAGACCAAGACCCGCAGCGACAGCTCGACGAACTGCGTGCATTCGCTCAAGACACATATGACGACCCAGAGATTCACGAGTATGCAGACATCATCAGTGGGACCGAGACTGACCGCGGAGACGAGTACCAGCGGCTTCGCGGGGATATCGAAGATGGGCACTTGGACACTATCGTTGTCCACGAACTCTCGCGACTCTCCAGACTCGGTGCCGGCGAGATCCACGAATTCCTCGAATTCTGTCTTAGCCACGAAACAGGCATGAGGGACTTGGAAGTGGGACTGGAAATCAGCCTTGAGGATGACCTCGTCGATAGGGCAGTAAGTCAGCTAATTGCCGGTGTGATGGGTGACCTCGCGCGTGTCGAGCACAAACAGAAGCTCCGGCGGATTCAATCCGGTATCGACGCTGCGAAAGAGGCTGGCAAATGGACTGGGCGGCCCCCAGCTGGGTTCGATGTCGAAAACGGCTATCTCCGGGTCAACGCCGACGAGTTCCTGATCGTTCGACGAGCGCTCGAGCGCGTCGGGCAAGGCTACACCTATGCCGAAGCCGCCGATGGAATCCCAGTGGCTGAGTCAACGCTCCGGTCCCTCCACGACGACCGGCGTGATCTCTACTTTTATGGTGAGGCTACCGATGACCGGCTTCAAGCCGCTGTACAACAACTAAAGCCGCTTGAGGAACCTGACATCCCCAGTGAGACAACCATTCCAGAGCAAGAGATCCGCACTATTGTTCGCGACGAGATTCGCCGCCATCAGCAATGAGCAGCAGACCGATAGCGCACAGTCCCACGCATTCGCTAATTTAACCACTGTATAGTGTCGTATTGATACCATATATTCTCATTTCAGGCTACATCTGCAGCAACATTCTAGTAGCTTGCAGCCGATTTGCCCCTATGGATGATGCTGTTCAGGTGTTATACGTTGAGCAAGATTTGGAGTTCGCACGTAGAACAGCTGAACAGCTTGAACAAGTGAATAGTCACTTACAGATTACGACTGTTCTCGGATCGGGGTCTGCATTCCAAGCGCTCAGTAATGATGGATACGACTGCATCGTTTCAGAGTATCGACTCCCGAACAGTACGGGACTTGAACTTTTTGACCAGATTCAGCGTAATTACCCTAATCTCCCATTTATCCTGTTCACTGAGCACGGGAGTGAATCGGTAGCTGGTGACGCCGTTACTGCGGGTGTGTCTGACTATCTTCAGAAGGCAGATAACAACGACCACTACGAATTGCTAGCAAATAGTATCAGCACCGTTGTCACAGCCAGCGAAACTGTGATCGAAGCAACTCGGGAGCGCCGCCGACTTGAACAGGTACTGAAGACTGTCCCGAGTTGTGTAGTTCAACTCAACCGGGACGGTCAATTTGTTTTTGCAAACGACAGGGCTGAGACAGTCTTGGGGTTAAGACAAGCAGAACTAGAGGAGCGTGCGTATAATGATCCTGAATGGGATATCAAGGATCTTGACGGGAACCCGATCCCTGATAGCGAATTACCGTTCGCACGTGTCCTACATGGCGGTGAACAGGTTCGGGACCGGCATACAATCAGGTGGCCTGATGGAAGGGAGCGTGTGCTTGCTGTGAACGGTGCACCGGTCATGAACGAAGGATCCGTCGAGAGCGTCGTTTGTTCGCTCACAGATATCACTAATCGCCACCGGCGCGAGCGCCGCCTTGAGAAGCTTCACGAAGCGACTCGCGAGCTGTACGATGCTAAAACTAAACAAGAAGTCGCACAGATTACCAGCGATGCAGCAGACGCTATTCTTGATTTCGAATTGAACGGTATCCACTTCTACGATGAACAGGCAGGTGGGCTAAAACCTGTAGCTGTGTCAGACCGCACACAGCGCGTTACTGATGAATTAGTGACTTTTGACCATGGGATTGCTTGGGAAACGTTTCAGTCTGGCGAGGCCAGACAGTACGACGATATCCACAACGTCGATAATATATACAATCCTGAGACAGAGTTCCGAAGCGGATTGTATCTCCCGCTTGGGGAATACGGTATTCTACTTGCGAACTCGACTCAGCGTGGCGATTTCGATGATACTGATGTCTCGTTGGGACAACTCCTTGCGGAAAATGCAAAGAGTGCACTTGATCGTGTCGAACGAGAGCGGCGGCTTGCGCTCCTCCAAGAGCGAACAAGTGCTCTAATGCAAACTACGACCGCGGCCAAGACGGTTGATATTACTGTTGACGCTGCGGTAGAGATTCTTGGAACGAGTCTCTCCGGATTTATCCAAGAAGACGAGCGCGAAGAAGTCTTAGAACCACTCTCTGTGACTGATGCACTCGAAGCAGAATTCAGCACGTACGATGGCTTCGAATATGGCGCAAATGGTGACCCCATCAGTACATTTCTGTGGGATGTGTACGCCTCAGGCACGCCAGAATACGTGAGCGATGCGAGCGACCACCCAGCGCTCCCATCTGATATCTCAGTCCGCAGTGCGCTGCTGTACCCACTCGAGGGACAGGGGCTCCTCATGTTCGCAGCGAAAGCGCCAGACGCGTTCGACAGGACCGACAAACGGCTCGGCTGGATTCTCGCCTCGACACTTGAGACAGCGTTGGAGCGTGTCGGCCGGGAAGCACTCCTCCGTGAACGAACTCAGAAACTTACTAAACAGAACCAACAGCTTGAGGAATTCGCCCAGACTGTCACCCATGATCTTCGGAATCCACTGCAGGTCTTACGAGGAACACTTGATGGCGTTCGACAGACGACTGATGTCGACCATCTTGACCGGGGGTACAGGGCACTTGACCGGATGGAAACGCTCATTCATGATGTGCTCACGCTCGCCCAACAGGGACAAATAATCGATGACACCGAGATGGTCTCGCTTGCATCACTCGCTGGTGAATGCTGGGATGTTCTGGAGACTGCTAATGCTGACCTCGTCATCAATGACGATATTCAATTTGAGGCTGACCCAGGACGGGTCCGTCAACTCTTTGAAAACCTCTTCAATAATGCAGTGACCCACGCTGGTACCGACGTGACGGTTGTAATTGATACACTCCCAGATGGGTTCGCTGTCGGCGATGATGGACCGGGTATCGACCCGGTAGAGCGTGACCAGATTTTCACCGATGGTTATACAAGTACGGGAGGCGGCACCGGATTCGGACTCTCAATCGTCAAACAAATCGCTGACGCTCATGACTGGACTGCAACCGTAACCCAGAGTTCCAGTGGCGGGGCACAAATTGAGTTTACGGGTGTCGGCGTAGCGTCGTCGTTCCAGACAGACAGCTAAAAATAAATCTCTAACATATGGCATAACCCGTGGCCAGAGAAATCGTCATCTACCAGTAGTTACAAATATAATGATAAATTTTCCGTGTGTGGCCGAAGATCTTCGAATTCAACGGATAATGACTTCGCCACAGTAGTGCGGCTTCAGTCGTGATTTCTTGGATGGAATCGACGAAGTTTGATGCGAGTGGTATCGGCCGTTAAGCATCAACTAAGCTTAAATTCGTCGTTGTTTCGGTTGCGTTCCCACGCACCGACCTGTACGGAATGTCGCTACATCAGGAATGCGTCGGTCAAGGCACTCCATCCACTGTGTCCAGTTGCGTCGGATGATAATCGGGTGGATACACTTAATTATCAGATTTAGATAAGATTAGACACGATGGGTTCAAACGAGCAAGAATCAGAGACCGCCTCGGACGCGATTGCGGGAACCTCTGGGGACGAGGGGGAATCCCGGTCAGACGAGGCACAGGCACTGGTCCGCAGTATCCTGAACGGGTTGAAAGAGCCGACGATAGTCGTCGATACCGCAGGTCGGATCACACATATCAACAGCCAGGCAATCGAGTTGTACGGAACGACCGACGAGACAGCTATCGGCCAGGTACCAAACGACCTGCAGGATGCGGAGACAGGTGCGTCGGATATCGTGATGGAGGCGATCGAGCGAGGTAGCGATATCCAGGAACGACAGGAGTTCATCATCGCGGGGAGTGACCAGACGCCGGTCGAACGCACAGTAACGCTGCTCTACAATGACGAAAACGAGTTCTCCGGAGCGATGCTTGTCGAGAAGGACATCACGGAGAAGCGCCGCCAGCGCGAAAAGAAGGAGGTCATGGAGTCGTACCAGCGTGAAGTGCTTGATGACCTCCAAGACAAACTCGTCCGGCTCTCCAAAGGCGATTTGACCATCGATCCAACGGTACCCGAACCCGATGCCGACTATGACGAGGTGATGGAGGTGTACGACGAGTTCCAGCAGATGAACACGAATCTCGGGCGAGCGGTCGAAAACATCTCCGATATCGTCGACCGTCTCACCGACGACGCCGAGGACCTCGACGAGACGAGCACTGAACTCAGTGCGTCGGCCGAGGAGGTCACGGCGTCTATTGACCAGATAGAGAGTTCGGCGTCGGAGCTGGCCGATGGATCGGATGACTTGGCCGACGAGACTCAGCGGGCCAGTTCGAACGTCGAGGATCTCTCGGCGTCTATCGAGGAAATAACCGCGACTGTCGAACAGATAGATGCACAGTCTGACGAGGCGGCCGCCATTGCCGAAGCGGGCGTCGAGGACGCGACCGACGCGGTCACGCGCATCCGCCAGGCAACCGACTCGACATCGACGGTCGCCCAGCGTATCGATTCACTCGAAGACAGTATGGACGAAGTCAGCGAAATAATCGACATCATCGCTGAGATCGCAGAGCAGACGAACATGCTCGCGCTGAACGCGAACATCGAAGCGGCCCGGGCTGGCGAGGCCGGTGAAGGCTTTGCTGTTGTCGCCAACGAAGTGAAAAGCCTCGCCGAGGACTCACAGGAATCGGCGGACGAAATCGCGCGGATCATCCAGCAACTCCAAAGCCAGACCGGCGACCTAGTCAACAGCATTGAGAACGCTAACGATGAGGTTGAGGCGGGCGCCGAGGCCGTCGAAACAGTGGTTGATAGGTTGGATACGGTTCAACAGCGCATCGACGAGACGAGCAACGGGGTTGGCGAGATCTCAGCGGCCGTCGAGTCCCAAGCCGAGAACGCCGAAGCAGTTAATTCTGTTATTGACGATGCTGCCGGTCTCTCCGAAGAGATGACCGCGTCGATTCAGCAGATAGCCAGCGGCATCGACGAACAGTCCGACGCGATGGACACCGTCGCCACTCACGCACAGAAACTGAGTCAGATGGGTGAAGACACTTACGACCGTGTCGACGTGTTCAAACTCAATAACACGGAGAATGCGAACCTCAACAGTGAGGTGTAACACGCCATTACACGGTCCGTTGTAGAATAGTCTGGGTGTGCTAACTTCGGTGTCGACACACATCTCAGTAATTGTCTTTGCAAGCTCATCAGAGGTGTAGTGCCATTTGTTGTCGGCAAACCGTGGGTAATGACCCGTTGGTTGTTCGTCGCTCGCCGGAGGTCCTCGATCTCATTGTCGGTGAGTCACACTTTATGATCGTTAAAGCTGCATTGTGATAGCACCACAAGACCGCAACGATCCAATGGGCCTCGGAGTCTGTCATGAACACACGATTGGCTAAAGATTCATGCCTGCACAGATAGCAGCAGTGGTATCGTGACCGACCGGAGATGAAGAATCTCAGTGTCTCCGTAGAGATACTCCTACAAGTCCTGTGGCATCACTGTCTGTCGCTCATTCGCTTCGGCTCGGCGAGCAGCGTCCTCAAGTAGTTCTTCAACCGTTTTGTCCAGAGCTTCGTAGAAGTCTGCCGAGATTGGGTGGTCGTCAACTGTCTCCCGTACGCCAGATTTGACTATCAGATCAGTCATACATTCGGAAAGCGAACACTCGAACAATTAAATATTGTCGGCTCATTCCCTGGGCTTCAGATTCAGCGGTAGGGCACATCACAGGGTTAGGTCAGCAATCGTCCAGTCGGTGGGCAAGTCGCCGTCAACCCCTTCCTCAGTCACGATATCTCGAATCCGTTTCTTGACATCCGCGTCTAACACAAACTCGTAGTCAAGGTCCTCCTGCCACTCCCAGTATCGTGGAATTGTCGGGCTAAATTCGCTGACCGCACCGGCGGGAGCATCTAACAGGTACCGTGGTCCCGAGATTTTTCCGGACCGATATGGGAGCGTCTGTCGAACTGCTTCGTCATTGATCAGTTGTTCCAGCAGTTCTATCGCTGAATACTGGTCGGCGTAGAACGCGTGTTCGAGCATCGCATTCACGAGTGGAGGACCCGTTGAGGCGTGCTGATGAATGTTGTCCGCAACCGAGTGGTCAGGATGCCCGATTCCCCAGCCGTACGGATGGAGTGCCTCTCTAATGAAATCGTATCCATCTCCCTCAATTTGATAGAGAATCGAACTGAAGAACGCCAGAGCGGGAACTGGAATAGCATCGACACCATCCGACAGTCGGGTACGGATGAGGTAGCGACCAGTGACGTTCTGGAGGATTGTCGTCACGTGTGGGAACCCATCGGTTGTCTCTGGATGGTATGCGTTGAGAAACTCTTCGAGGATTCCCCACCCTTCGGTCTGTATTGCGTCGTCAAGCACGGTAATGAGTTGTTCTCGATAGGCTCTGGAGATACCCCGGTATCGGTCGGATTCTCCGTCTTCATGTGCGGTCGATAACCGTGTTTCATACGTTGCGACTGCCCGTGTGAGAGCGATCACATCTCCGTCGTCGGCGTTCGCTAACTGTTGATCAAGCCCATCCAGTTCAATTTCGTCAGGGCGGCGGTCTGTTGTCATTACTTGTCCTAACACCAACTGGGGCGTAATGTTTGTGTCACACAATTACGATAATCACGTATGACCGAGACATATGATCTCAGCGTCCACGTTGAATCCTACAAGTTCGGCAGGGAGTTCTATCTCGTCGGCGACGGATACGACACAGGTGAGGAAGTACTGAAACACGTAGCAACGGACCATATCCTGGCGATGAAGCAACGTCCACACGCCGCCGAGTACCTCCTCGAAACGCTTCAAGAGGGCGAGAACGTGAGCAAGTCCGAGTACGAGCAGGCAGAGCCAGACGTCTCCTGTGGACTCCACTTCGATGTTGACCACCAGCAGTTTCGATTCTGGGTCGGCGACTACTCCGTCGACATTGGACGACAGCCGACAAAGAGCGACCTTCGCTCAATCGCTGACGACCTCCCAGTGTAGTCCCAGTCATCGCATTGATACGGATTGTCGTTACTTCCCGAACGAGTAGAGGGAGTGCTGTCTGAACGCGATAAAACAGTCAGTTTTTGTATGATTTAACGGGCGGTCTTTGGTTCCACTGCGGCTCAGATCGAGACAGCTCCAATCCACTAATCCGAACAAGGGAAATATACTTAGACACCTGTGGCGGTCAATTAATCATATCACGAACGATGGCTCTGACCTCCGCCTCAGAGAGTCCATCATTGCGGGTATCAGCAATCTCTTCGCTCAGGGCGGTGACGGTGTCGTGGAGGTCGTCAATCTGTGTTCGGATCTCGCCACTGGAACTGGTCACATCTTCTGATAGCGTTGCTGCGTCTATATCTGGATCTCGTTCGATCGGAATCGGTGTGAGGAGTCGCGCTCGAGACAGTTGCTCACTCGATTCCACATTGTCCATCAAGTGAGCTCCAAAGCCCTCTTGGGCGTATGCAGGCCCGTGGATGAGTGTAATAGTCTCTGGTGAAATGTCGCGAGCAAACGAGAGGAGCCCATTTTGTGCAGCGTGGGCGCTCAGTCCGGACAATGAGTGGAGCCAGCGGGTCGGAACCGTCATTCGGGTTTTCGTTCCATCGTCCGTTTCAACCCACGAAATGCGGTCTGAAGCCGGCCAATCGTTGCCAAATGGATTTGTATCGACCAACCGTGTCGCCTTTTCAGTCCCGCCTTTCTTTGCGTTCTGGAGTGCATTCCCGAGCGTACCGTTTGCTTGGTAGCCCGTCGGCACAACGTGACCGTCGTCATACCGAGCGATCAGTTCACCGAGATACCGAGGGGAGTTCCCGCCACTGAGCATACCGGACGGGGCGAGGATAATTGGGACTTGCTCGCCTCTTGCAGGCGAGAACCGCTCGAATATACGTCGGCGCTCTCGGTCTGTCCGCGGCGTTGTGATCCCACTTGGCAGAAAGGGCGTCGTCATGCCAGTCTCAGTAGCGCGATTGACGACACCAGTGTCATAGTACATATCATCGGTGACATACTCGTGATAGTGATCTGTGATGTCTTGAGCCATGCCATCGACGACGAGCTGGTAGTCAACTCCAATATCTCCAGGGAGGGCATGGCCTCGATCGTTGAACATCAGGAGCAGCGTCTGTGCACGCCCGGTCGCAAAGGTCGGGATGAGGACGGGCTCACCGTTTCGAATTGCGTCGCCGAGCAGTTCGAATAACTCCGTGCCAGCGTCGCTCAGTGACCGATGGCTATGCGTCGCACCGTATGTGCTTTCGATGAAGAGATGGTCTGCCTGGGGCGGCACATCTATATCGGGGAGTTGCTTTGCTCGACCGCCGATATCTCCTGAGAAGACGACTCGGTGGCCGTGGGATTCGAATGCGAACCACGCTGAACCAAGCAGATGCGCTGCATTCCCCACTTGAAGCGTGAGCGGTTCAACTTCGTCGGTTTCCGGGATGAGATCTCGAACTGTGAGTGGCTCAGTATCGGTATCAGTGGTGTATTCGATAGCGCTGAACCGGCGGAACACGGATTCGACATCAGCTTCAGTGAACTGTTGTTCTGCAGGTCCATCAGCGGTTTCGCGGAGGTGCAGCTTCAGCGAATCTTGGAGGAGGGTCTGGGCTATCTGAATCGTCGGCTCCGTCGCGAAGATTTTCGCATCGTCATCAAGCAGCCCCCTATTCTCGAGGACAGGGAGCCCACCAGAGTGATCGATGTGTGCATGGGTGAGAAAGACAGAATCGACATCGTCGGGCGAAAGCCCACGCAGATCAGGGAACTTGTCACCTCCGCCCTGTGAGAGCCCACAGTCAATGAGGTACGTCCCATACTGCGTATCTAATTGGTAGCAGCTCCGTCCGACTTCGCGCCCGCCGCCCCTCGGCGTGACGGCTATTGGCATATCATCGGTTGTGGTGATATCGAAATGCGAAAGCGGGGCAAATGACTCATCAATATCGCTTGGGAGCCATGGAGTCTCTGTGTTCATGCTGGCTATATATGACGTAGCAGCCGCTGTATTGATATGTCTGGTTTCTATTATCGTGGGGCGTCCAGAGTTCGCGGGAAGCCATACGCATCATGGCTGCAGCACAGCCTGAGACAGTCCGACAGCATTACCAACGGAGCCTATCCATCTGATTGTGATGCCCTCCAACCAGCAGCTTACGCGCCCCCAGCAGGTGCTAACTATCGCCAACAGCTACCTCAAGCGCGAGCGTCCAGCGACTGCATTGCTACCTGTAGCTGCTTTGCTTGTCGTTGCCGGTGTGTTTGCCGTCACGTCTTTTCTACCCGCCATCGTTGTGGGTGGCCTCCTGACCACTGGGTTTCTTGTACCACTTATTCAGCCCCGTGGTACAGTTCGGCTCCGAACAGACACTGATGTGACGAGCGTAGTCGACTCGTTTACCAGTCCGGTCCCGCCAATCCTCCCGCTTCAGTGGGGCACTGCAGACGAAGTTGTTGTTGAAGACGGTATTCCAGTGTATACACTCTCGTATCTATCCGGCCTCCGTTCGGTCGAAATCTCACTACACAGAGACAGTAGATCGATATCCGACGGAAGTCACCGTATCAACCTCCAACTTCGGATGGACGGCACCCCTTGGTCGAGATACGCTGTCGACGTCTATGACCAAGACGGACAGGCCGAAATCGAGTACGAGTACGAGGCTGACCAGCGCTTTGGATTACGCCGTCTTCCACAGCGGCTTATTGCTGACCGGTACTTTGAGGCGGCGCTACGGGCGCAGGGATATACTGTCGTTGAACGAAACAGGAGCGTTACTCGCTACCTCAAGCAATTGGGGTGTGGAAGTTAGTGGGTCGCTCTAAGTGCTGAAAATAAACTGATAGGGCGAGTTTCAATCTACTCCTCCGATGAGCGTTGCTGCCTCTCGGGCGATAGTATCAACGGTGTCTGCTCTCAGTTGCCCTTCAATTTCAGCAACATCGGCGTGCTTAATCGTGACCAGAACCCACGGGTTGACGTAACTTTCACGAGAGAGTCCGCCACTTGTGAAGTCTGTTTCGGCAAGCGGGATTGCAGCGGAACGACGTGTCGTCGTGACAACCGTATAGACAGCTTCTTCATCACGAAATGGTGGATCTTCTGTGCTCAGACAGACGTATGGGCGATATTCGTGTGGTCCCAAGAGGTCCGGTCCTTTCACAACCGTGCCCCGGGCGTATTGCTCGGTCATGTGTCTGTGTCAGCGTAGTAGTCGTCGGTTGTTGATGCCGAGCTTGCAGCCTGCTGTGCTGCGAACGAGGCGAGCCGGTCGTCGTCTGCAATAGCCCAGTAGCGGCCACGATGGCGGACTAGTCCTCGGTCTTCCAACCGTGACAGCACGACACCGACGCTCCCGCGAGGGATGTCGGTTGCCTCATAAATCTCAGTCTGTGTAAACGCTTGGTCGTCATTGGCTGTTAAAAAAGTGAGAATCCTGTGGGGCTGTGTTCCCTCCGTAATGTCGAGGGTATCTTCGGACTCATCTTCGAACCGATCAATGTTGATTGGCATGTGTAGCAATATGTTATAGACTGTAATAAACTGTCTGGTGCAGTCAATCCGCGGACCTACCGAGTGGTCGTTTCATCTACTCTCACGAGTGCAAACCGTTTTCGCAACGACTGATACCGGTACATCTAATCGTTTTTGAGTGCTACTATGTCTGAAGCCAACGCCCTTGGATAAGAACTGATGAGTGAAACTGTATTAACGACATATGAGGCGTAATCGCCCACCTGGCTCGTTAGGAGCCGCCTATGATATGCTGTATGAGGAAATCAATCCTGGAGAGAGCATCGAGGTTGATACCGCCGTGGCCAAAGTGCGTGAGACCGAGCGGTCAGTCGGTACCGCCGAGCACATAATTGAACGACTGGTTGACCGTGGCTACCTGTACAAGGTTGACGGACAGCTGTATATTACCGAGCATCGGGATGGCTCCCAAGACCCGGGAAGCGAGCAGTAACCTTATGAGTCGAGGTCAGTCGTATCGAAGTCGCCGATATCGCCGCCCGACTGTGACGTACTGTCTTCGTCTGCTGAGACTTCCGTAGCACTGCCGGACGCGTCCTCTGCTGTGGTTGGTGTCGCGTCACCGGTTTGGTCCTGCGAACTTGGGGCAGTTTCGGCGTCGTCGGTGAGTTCCTCAAGCGCTTGGATCACGGTTTGTCGGTACTGGTCAGGATCGGCGTCATACTCTTCGCGAGCCATGGCAGCGTACTCGTTGCTATCGTCGTCGAAGCGTTTGAGCCGCTCAAGAGTTCGCTTCGCTGTTTCTGTCACCCAGCGATTGCGGGTGTGTGCATCAACAACGGTCAGGTGCTCTGGTCGGAGCGAGACGTTGGTGTCGCCGTCGTCGGTTTCATACGTGCGGGGCTTGCCAACGAGCGCAACGAAGACAGGCGGGTCAACCTCTCGTAGCATTGCGGCTGCTTCGGGCTGGTACTGCCCAGCATACGTGAAGAACGTCCCTGTGGGCCCGACAATTCGGCCTTGCCAGTACTCATCATCGCTGCCGACATCGTCGGTTTCGGTCAGGGTGCCGACGACAAACACGCGGTTTGCTTTCGCGCCTGTCGGCAGCAGGGCATAGACGGGTGCGCGGTCATCGTCTGACTCCCGGAAGGTATAGCCTGCATCGTTGAATTCCCCAGCGAAGGCTCGCTGTGCGAGTTCACGCATCGGGGCTTGTCCTTGGCTCATTTAGATCGACCTCGCAGTGATGAGGAGTTGTTCTGGATCATGCATTTCGGCGAGTTGCTCGAACTCATTGACGAGCAGATACCGGCCCAGTTCAGGGCCTTGAACGCGATAGTACCGCCCAAGCGTCACCTCACGTATCTCGTCGGCGACGACGCTTGTATCTAAAGCGTCCATGGCCATCTCTTGTGCTTGAGACAGCGTAATATCGGCGACCTGCTCAGTCGCCTCCTTGTCGAAGATGACCTCTTGGACTGTATCGCCGTTGTCAATCACGCCCTTTATGCGGAGGTCGAACTCGCCTTCACCCTCGCCGTGTTCACTGCATCGCCCGTTTTGCAGAACACGTGTGCAGTCGTCTTCGGGACAGCGTTTGATCAGCCCGCTACCTGACTGGATGTCGACGAGTGCCCCTTCAGCGTCGGTGGTGTCGTCGCCGACTTCGATATCCCGATCGAGTGCTTCGACGGTGGTGGTTCGATTGAGTTTGATCGAATACTGGCCCTGATACTCATCAGTGACGACGTTTCCAAGGCGGTAGACTTGGCCTTCAGTGAGTGCTTCGAGGTCGGATTTGGCCCACTTGGTGAACTTGATGGTTCCAGTTTCGTCACCGAGGAGGCCGACTTGTGCTATCGAGTCGCTACGGGGCTCCCAGAGGTCGGCGACTTTCGCGGTGATATCGACCCACTGTTCGGCTTCGGTAATTTCCTCGAGATCGACCTGTTGATTCTCGTTCTCGCTGCTGACATCGTCACGGTCGACATCGCTGTCGGAAAGATAGGTACTTACGACACTGCGTTGAGCTTCGTCGAGCGGGACTCTGTAGTCGTCGACAAGTGTGGTGAGCCGTTCCTCAATGTCGTCGAGGGAGGCATCAACTGATTCTGGTAACTGGTCGTGGATGTCTTGGGCTTCCTGCTGTATATCAGAGTTGCTCATAGTGTTCTCCGTCTCGTTTGCGATGGGAGACGGCTGGCGGTACGCTTGGCGTGGTCTAAAACCCATGCAAATCGTGGTGAAAGTGAAGCTGTGCCACTCGGACTGTCCCGTGTCAATCACTGGACAGTGTCCGACTGGTTTCAGATGTGAGTCGTCTGGCTTCCGGGTATGTACACACGTTCTTCTCTGCCGGGGGTGGGCCTTGTGCTCTCTCTGATGAGCGTAGTACAGTAGGTTCACTGGGATTAACCATACCAGGCTGGTAGTTAGCGGTGAAATGCACGATCTAACCGGTTTCCAACGTGACCTGCTCTATATAGTACATGGGCTACCCGAGCCCCATGGCATAGCCATCAAGGAAGAGATAGATGAGTACTATCAGCAAGATATCCATCACGGGAGGCTATACCCAAATCTGGACACGCTTGTTGAGAAAGGACTCGTCGAAAAAGGAGAGAAAGACGGGCGGACCAATGTCTATGCAACCACACAGCGTGGTGAACGAGAGCTTACTGCTCGGAGTGAGTGGGAGAGCCAGCACGTAACCACTCACCTTTCCTGACAGTTTGTATCAGGGGCAGCATCGTAGTTCACGCAGTAGCTATTTTTCAGCGTTGAGTGGTTGAATACGCCGTTCGATAAGTGTGCGTACTGAAGAGGAAACTATTCTCTCTATTCACACAAAAGGGGTTCAACTAGTCGACCTCTGTGATTGAAGTACATCTCGAAGTAGAAGGAAGCCGCCGACTACGGATAGTACACCACCGAGCAACAGTACGAACGACTGGGTGGGTACTGTAGATATCGGCCCTGGAACAGACGGTTTCAGCGCTATCAGTAAACTGCCACAGGCAAGCATTCCGAGGGCTCTGTTGTCCATCTATCGTATAGACAATTCACATCTATGTGTATTCTTGGATAGTATTCATATTACCTGTACTGACAAATACCCAATCTATACCGACCCTCCCAAGAGCTGATATTCGAGTAGTCAGTCCAGAAACTCTACCCCGGTGATTTCGAAACGCGCACCGCCGGTGTTGCTGTCAGTGACAATAATATCCCAACCGTGTGCTCCAGCAATGGTTCGGACAACCGAGAGTCCGTAGCCACTCCCATCCTCGTTCGTAGTGAATCCGTGGTCAAACACATCATCCTGAATGTCAGCTGGGATTCCGGGACCGTCGTCCTCAATGTAAAAGCCGTGTTCTAACGGGCCAACTCGAACGACGACGGCATCATTGCCATGCTGGATAGCGTTCTGGAACAGATTCTCGAACAGTTGGATAAGACGGTCGCTGTTGGAACTCACTGACCCGATGTGTTCGTACTGAAGCACTGCCCGATTAACAGTACCACCGGTTCCCTTCCAAGCAGTGTCAACAACCTTCTCGACATTGGTAATTTCTGGGTCAGTGACGACGTTTCCTTGCTTGGCAACCGAGAGCAGGTCATCGACAAGCCGGGCCATTCGTTCGGTGGTCCCCTCAATCGCGTCGAAATGTTCTTGATCACCAGTCTCACGAGCCAGATGTACACGTGAAGAGATGATACTGAGTGGACTTCGAAGGTCGTGAGCAAGAATGTCAGTGAACTCTTTGAGTCGGTCGTTCTGACGTTCCAGCGTCTTCTCGTACTGGTGTTTCTCGGTCGTATCCTGGCTGACCGCGACGAATCCTTCTAACTCTCTATTTCGGAGCGGCGAAACCGACAGCGTGGCCCAGAATACTGAGCCATCGGCCTTTCGATGCCAGTGCTGTGTTTCAACAGAACTGTCGGTTGCATCGGCCAGTAGGGCGTCGATGGTCGTTTCCATCTCTTCGGGGTCGGCAAACAGCGTATCGACACCCTTTCCAAGTATCTCATCAGCCTCGTAGCCGTACAGCGACTGGCCTGGGTCGGGCCACGTCGTGATGTTTCCCTCGGGATTGAGCATGAACACTATATGTGACGACAGGCCCTCAATCAGTAGCTCAAAGGCTGTTTCGTCATCACTCTCGAAGTGCTGTCTCAACTCGTCATCCGACAGTGGCTTGTCCATCAGCCGCCCCGATACGTAGGACAGCAGGCCCGATTTAGACAATGACGACTCGCCGCTCCTACAGTAATGAATAGCATACGAAAGCATACAACCTATCGGAAACTAAATGTTATTATTTTAACCTAAATATGAATTTTGATTAAATGAGTTACAAATACACCATCTATATCGATCGCCGAAGAACGGTCGGTTCCGGTTCGAGACGACGAGGTACGGTCGGACCCCGCCTTTGAACGTTGCTGGCGCGAGGACGACACTGCCTTGTGCGTAGGCCATCCTACGCGTTTTCTCCTAAATCAGGCGCTTCGCCGGCCCACTCGTCATCATCGCCGTAGGCGTCGTCACCATACTCGGCCTCGATTTGCTGGAGGCTCACAGCGTTCGCAATCTCCGAGGCTGCGACGTCCTCGGCAACCGCCCAGTAGGAATCGACCTTCCGAACGAGGCCCTTCTCTTGGAGTCGGGAGAGGGTCTTGTGGACGCTGGAATGCGGAACATCGGTCAGTTCCGTCAGTTCCTTCGGGCTGAACCCCATGTCAGGATGGTCAAGCAACACCGTGAGCAGTTTGTGGGCGTTCGTGCCCGGTTTAACGGGCGGCGTGTCCCCTCCACTGGAATCGATTCTGATTGGCATTGGTGTCTGTCTATGTCAGTATTTGTCTGAGAATATGATAAAATTATTGCCGTCAAAATACGCTCGTGATGAAAATCTGTTTCGGCTGATCTATATCCTCTATTCTCGCTATACAAGCAGTGATGCATACGCGCCCCGAATAGCATCTGAAATTGATAGGACTCGCAGCGGTCAATTCGCACACCTATTGACTAACGGTAACCATTCCGTTTTCAATAGATATCGTGTAGCTGAGATACTCGAATTGGATTTCTACAGTATTTTCAGTAGCGAGGGTATCGAGTGCTTCTGGATCGATACTGTCAGACAGCGGTGGCAAATCCAACACATCACAGTTTTCTGCTCTGTTGAATAGCGGCCTCTGAGCCACACTGAGACGACCCCGGTCTTGAAACCACTAGCGTCAGCCACTAACGGGCCTCCTCAAATTCCGACTACCTCAACCAACCCCGCTATTCACCTATGGAAACGCTGCTACCTAGACGAACCACCGTTATCGACAAAATATTTGCGCCGTCCTGTAGTCTGCGGCTCTCCCAGCCGGCAGGCGGCCGATATCTTCAGGCGGTGCGGTCGC
>NZ_JAAOHT010000079.1:0-16710 GCF_011440255.1 Haloarcula sp. JP-Z28
CGGCTGATCGCCGCCGACAGCGGCAGCTTCCCCTTCGATTGGCGTCCCTTGACCACTATCGACGACTCATCTCGACAGAACAGGTGACTCAGGTCAGGTTAACTGGCGATGTTTTGTGAGGTACTGAGCATTTCGAAACGTGGATCTCGGCAGTTACGGTGGATCCTCGTCCAGTGTGCGCGCACAGCCGTCCACACGTGTAAAGACGAGTACCTGAAACAGTTCTACGATCGATTAGCGGGAAAGAAGGGATCGCAAAAAGCGATCGTCGCAACTGCTCGCAAGTTGCTGGTGTCTATCTTCCACATGCTCAACCGAGAGGAGGTGTATAACCCGCCAGGTGTGAGTGCCTGAACGCCGCCCGGCGGCGTTCAGTAGCCGGGTCGCAGGCCGCATCAGCCACAGCTACCGCACACGATGTTTCCCGCCTGCCGCTGGTCGAGAATAGCATCAGCCTGTCGTCTGGTCATTTCCTAGACGCTCATCTGTAGTGGTGGATACTTTCTCATGACTGGAGTTCGTAGTCCAACACAGCATGGTCAGCAAAGAGAGTGTCAACGAGGTCTTTCTGCCTGACAAAGAGGACTGTTTAGCGTATCTGCGTGATCAGCGATGGCCGGACGGGGTGACGTGTCCGCACTGCGAGAGTGCGGACACGATCAAGAAGGGAACGACACGAAAGAACGCTCAACGCTATCGTTGTCAGGACTGTGAGAGAATATTCAATGATCTCACAGGGACAGTGTTTGCGGAACATCAGCTCACCATCCCAGAGATGTTCCACATCCTCCGAGGGATGGAGGAACACACGACGAACGAGATTTTCCAAGAACTCGACCGTACCTACAAGACGGTCTTGGACTTCCATGAAGTCCAAGACGCACTTGCCGAGGATCCTGAGTTTGACCTCTCCGGTGTCTGTGAGGCTGACGAGGTCTACGTCGTTGCTGGCGAGAAGGGACTCGAAGATGAGGATGGGAGTCCGCGCGAGCGCGGACTCACAAAAAAGGACGCGGAACCTTCGAGTCAGACAAACCACCCGTCGTGACACTCGTCCGTCGCTCCGACGGACGAGTTCGGTTCCTCGTCCGCGATAATCTCGAAGACGTTGACGAAGACATCGCCGAGTACGGCGATGAGACCGTGATCCTCTGTACCGATCAGTACAGCATCTACGACGGAATCGACGAGTACGACGAGATTGATGGCCATTTAGCCATCAATCACGACGAACACTACGTCGTGGGTGATGCTCACACAAACAGCTGTGAGAACCGTCACAGTTTCCTTCGCAACTGGTTGCGAAGGTTCCGAGGCGTCTCAAAACACCACTTACAGGGCTATCTGAATTTCTTGGGTTAGATCCTCAACACCGACAACTGGTTCGAGCAAATACTAAGTACTGACTTCTACAGATGAGCGTTTGCGGAGAACTCCAAGATAGAGCTCCGATATCTTCCGACTGGAATAGCAAATGTAAGTCCCACAAAAGAGTGCTGGCGTCAGCTCAGATCAACACTCGGAAACAGGTATTTCGGAGAGATTGATGAGCTTCGGAATCGGATTCGCTCGGGAATGGAAGAGATAGATCCACTTGGTCTCTATCAATATCTCTGTCGCTTAGTACATTCGTCATTGGTATCACGACTTGCCTGGTTGCTTTCGGGGAATGATTACAAGCACAAATATCAGTAGTCGGGTTGCGATAACTTCATTAGACTAAAACTGCTGATTCGAATAAGCCCATCAATGACAGACTCAATCCTTCTTATAACAGTCGACTGTCTCCGTGCTGATCACGTTGGTGGATATGGCTATCCTCGGGATACAACACCAAATATTGACGCTCTCATTCAGCGAGGAACGCGCTTCCAGCACGCCTACAGTAATGGTCCGGGAACCAGATTCGGCTTCAAATCTATACACGGGGGAACGTATCCCCTCCGGATCAGTGGTGCCGGCCTCCCTAAACACGCAAGTAAAACTCTTGCTGAAGTGCTACGAGAACAGACCTACCAGACCGGAGGCTTCTCAGATAATCCTTTCGTATCAAGCTATTTCAATTATAGTAGAGGATTTGATTATTTCTATGATTATGAGAATTGGATGGGAGACAGTAGTGATATGAAATTGAAAGATATAAACCGTTTTATTCGACAACAAGTCGGTCCCACTATCCCGAAAGGACGGATCTACGATGTTTTGAAGTCTGGCTACGATTCCATACTAAAATATATTGAAAGTACTGGTGCAAACGCAAACTCAAACGATGAGGCGGTAGTAAACCAAGCCCTCAACTGGATCGCTGAAGCGAGCGACAGCGATAAACCTTACTTTGCTTGGGTTCACTTGATGGACGCGCATCACCCTTATGGGTACTTCCCGGAGCACCGTCATGCACTTAATATTCCCGCAGATAGGGAACACGTCCGAATGCCCTCTGTAGACCCAGGAAATCCTCCATCAGAGATACTGGTAGACGCATACGATACTAATATCCGAAATGCTGATGCACACGTCGGGCGTCTCCTTCGAGAGGCTGAGGGAGACCCCACCGTTGTTCTGACTGCCGATCATGGAGAGGAGCTGGGACTACACAACCGTTTTCATAAGGAGTCCGTTTATCAGTCAATGGCTCACATCCCGCTGGTCGTTGATGCACCCCAGTTCGATACCAGCGAAAGCGATGCCGCCGTCAGTTTGATTGATATTCCAACGACAATCGCTCATCTCGCCAATGCAAATATTCCAGAGTCTTGGGACGGAACGGACCTGAGAGATCGGACGAATGAGAATACGGTGTTCCTCGGATTTGAGAACAGTGAGGGAATCTCGACGGCAGTCATACAAAGTCCATGGAAATATATATGTCAACAGGACACACATACAGTATCTCCGGAGACGGAGTTACTCTTTGATGTCGTCTCTGATCCTGAGGAATCGCAGAACAAAATAGAAACTGCCGAAGGCGTATATCGGAAGCTACAGAACAAATACCAGAACCATTTAATCGACATCAAGGGTAATAGGCTCGAAGCCGAGCGAGATCTCTGGGATCCCAGTAAAGATCTTTCAAAGACGGTACAAGACTCAGATAACAATGTTCCGTCAGAGACTCCCGAAGGGATTGACCAGCGGTTAGAAGACTTGGGCTATAAATAGGGGATCGTTACTCGCCTCCGGACTATTGAAGTTGCTTAAACAGATTGATGATTTTATCCGCAGCATCGTTCCAATCCGCAAACTGAACCGAACGCTCCCGCCGTGACCGGCGTTTGTGGCGATTATTCGAGAGTATTTCTTGCAGCGCTGCTGTCAGTCCCTTTGTCGTGTTATCCTCGTATACATAACCTGTATCTTCTGACACGATCTGTGGGATACGTCCGATAGCAGGTGCGACAGAATACGTTCCGCAAGCTATCGCCTCCTTTAGCGCGATTGGGTGGTTCTCCATCGCAGAAGCGAGTATAAATACGTCACTGGCATTCAAATGAGTCGGAATCGAATCGTGTTCTACACGACCTGTGAAGTGAATCGGAGTCTCGTCAACGATGGAGTCCGCTAACTCTTCAAGTTTCGACCGTTGCGAACCATCACCGAGTATTACGAGAGTCAAATCGAACTCCGATTCTAACCGACTAACAGCTTCGATTATATTATCTATCTGTTTGACTGGTTCGAGCCGGCCGCTGAATGTGAGTACTGTGCTTTCATTGGTAGCGTATTCCGGTTTATCACCGTCGCTGAGTTCCTGCGGACAGAACGTATCTGGATCAATGCCCGGATCAATCGTCCGGTTCGGAATGGAGAGAATCGATTTATCCTCGTACTCCTCATCACAACCGCCCCAGAAAACCAATCCGTCTGCTCGTTTCAGATACCTATCGTATAGGGGGTTCACGCGTCCACGGACAGTATACACGAATGGTGAATCTGTAAGCTTTCGGAGACGACTGAGAACGGGTCGCCCTGTTGCATACACGATATCTGCCTCAGAGAGAGGTTCTCTGGTGTCTTGGTGTATCCGATGGATGAATAGTTCCTCATTTAGGTGTCGGATTATTTTTCCTAACGGCTCCGGAACGGAATAACTCAGATCGTAGGCATATGGACAGTCAACGCCTAAAGTCTTAACACCGTTGGATAAATTGGCGCTGTCGTTTCCGATTGTTATATACGAGACATCGTGACCCATCTTCGAGAACTCTGCGCCGAGGGTCAAGTCGTTGATTTCGGCACCGCCTCGAACATGACCGAGGTGCGTAGAGACAAAACGGATCCTTAGAGACATATTCTAACCCCGTAATACACTGTCTTTCGCCAATGTATATGAAAACCACGCAATAATGGACATTAACTCATGGAGCGTTCGATTTGCTTTCTGAACCGGACTGCTCATAGATGTTAAGCATCAGTACCTCACAAAGCATCGCCAGTTAACCTGACTTGAGTCACCTGTTTTGTTGAGATGAGTCGTCGATAGGGGTCGAGGGACGCTAATCGAAGAGGGAGCTGCCGCTGTCGGCGGCCATCAGACGCCGACGCGGCAGCGTCGCCACTCGCAAGGCGGCGTCTCCGCCTGGTGATTACCGGTGGAACCGGTCATCCGGTGGCCGGTTCGCGGGGACGGCCCAACGCACTGCGAGGGCCGTCCACGCTGCCCGACACAGCATATTGATGAACTCCTCGAACGACCAGGACCAGAGGCGACGCCCGCCACAGCGGGGAGGTGCCAGTATTACACACATCTTCAGCAAGCAAACCTCTCAACTAACCGGCTTTGTGAAGTACTGAGCATGGCTTCATATTATGTGCTGGCTCTATTCAAAACTGTTGTGAAAGGTATAGTTTTCTCGTTATATACTTATATAGAAATATAATCGTCTAGACAGTGATTGAGAAGACCTCTCACAAAACTACGCGGTAGCTACTAGAAGGCAGGATTCCTCTCCACTGATAAGGATCTGGGACGACCAGATCTTGACACAAATTTTTTAATCGGATAAAAAGGGGGGGGCTCAAGAATTTTGTTATAGTTTACATAATTCAGCACATTTTGGCATTTGAATGAATGAGTGAGAATGAAATGGGTCCGCCCCGTTAAAATCATTCTGGTATATCATCCACTTTGAGACTGAATCGCATACAGTTCTGCGTACTGTCCACCCATGTTGATCAACTCTTCGTGTTCCCCTGTTTCAACGATTTCCCCAGCGTCTAACGAGTAAATCCTGTCGGCGTTTTTCACTGTCGAGAGTCGGTGAGCGATTCCAACTATCGCGTAATCTCGTTGCATATTCTCAATGGATTTCTGGACTTCCCTCTCTAAATTCGAGTCAAGATCGCTCGTCGCCTCGTCAAGTACCAATACGTCGGCGTCTTTTAAGAGTGCTCGTGCCAGCGCCACTCGCTGTCGTTGGCCACCGGACAACCGGACTCCGTCGTCGCCAAGTTGCGTCTCGTAGCCATCTGGTAGGTCTTCAAAGAACTCATCCACCTTCGCTATGCGGGTCACCCTATCGAGTTCTTTTTCTGGTATCTCTCGATTGCCGATTGTCAAGTTGTACCGCAGGGTATCATTAAAAATAAACGGGTCCTGTCGCACGACAGCGATTTGCGAGCGCCATTTATTGATATCCATCTCGTGAATTGGGCGGCCGTTTGCCCGAATCTCCCCAGAATCAGGTTCATACATCCGGACTAGTAACGAGATGATAGTGGACTTCCCTGCACCGGATTGCCCCACAAAACCAATGAACTCCCCCTTCTCAAATTCGAAAGTCACACCTGAGAGTGCCTCATCTTCCTGTTCCTCGTAGGTGAAGTGCACATCGTCAAACTTGCCCGTCTGGATATCGTCTGGGACGGGCTCTGAGTCGTGAGTCGGTTCAGAATTCTGCTCCAACTCATCAATGAACTCCTGTGTTCGAACGAGATGTGGCAGGTTGTTTTCTATTTTATACAGTTTCGAATTTAGCCCACTCGCTTTCGGCCCAAGTCGGAACATCGCGAACAGAAATACTCCAAGCGATCCGAGAGAGAGCTTCGCAAGTGTGAGTGCAAAATAAATAAGAACGAACACAGAGACGGCCGTCAACAGATTATAAAAGTTCTCTATAGCCTGCTCATTCCGTTGAAGAGTGATACTTGAGGTTGCGAACTGATCCACTGCTTCGAGAAAGTCCTCGAAAAGTTCATTTTTCAGGCCGAATAGCTTCGTATCTCGTATCCCTTGGGTCCCTGCCTGCGCCGTCTGTTGGACACGCTCGTTTGCATCTGCAACTTCGTCTCCAAGTTCATACCCAGATTCAATGAGATACCGAAACAGCACTGAGAACCCACCAAGAAAGATGAGTGAAAAGAATGTGAGATATGGGGCAATAATTAATGCAACAGCGAGGTACATCAGTGCCAAGAGCCCCTGTTCAACGAAATTGATAATAAACTGGATGGTTCGTCCCGCATACTCTGCTTGCGTTACGATTGCATTAAGTATATCATCTGAACCTTCCTGATCGAAGTACTCAATCCGTGCATCAAGCGCGTTGTCGAACCCTTCCTTCTGGAGTTCTCGCGTATAGTCAACAGCCAGTGCACTCCGCATCCATCGCACAAAAAACGTCAGCGTCCACCGGACAGTTAGTACGGCACTGACACCGACAACGACAGATCCCAGCGTAAATGGTACCTCGAAAAACTGGTAGATAGATATAAATGCTAGCAAGATGCCGTCGGCCTGCTGTGTTGGGTCACCGGGCGATTGGACTATCTCAACTATTGGGAGAATAAATCCAAGCCCGACGCCCTCAAGTAGCGCAGCGAAAACACCGCCTATAATAATCGCTACAGTGAGATTCGGTCGATGCTTACCGACCCGTATAATTGCCTGCAATTGCTCACGGCGACTGATTTTCTCCGATTCGCTCATTAGGAAATCGAACCCTCTCTCGGATTTTATATTCGTTGGTTTAATCATTCCGAATTGGACGGGGAAATACAGTATTATTGATCTAAGATTCTGGTCGTGTCGCAAAGTCCTCTGGAGTTCAGTAGCAACTGACTCCCCTGAGGAAGGGGACGCCTCTGGTGTCCACGCAAAAAGTGTCCCATGCATACACGCTGAACTCAACGTGCGATTCACGTTGCAGTCGATCACATCGGGTTAGAGGAAGCGTCTGCTTGGGGAAGATATGCAACAATGGCGGCGCCCCGTCACGGCGGAGCAGGCGGCGCAACTCCTGCATCGGAAATTCATCGTCCTACACACTGAACGACGAGTGATCAGGGGATTCCCCAAGACCGAACACATTGAGGATTCCCGGCATCTCGTTCAGATAATCTTCGAGCTTCCGGAGTGGCTTGTTGATTTCCTCCTTGAGCAGTAGGAGCGCGATTTTCGTGGACTTGGCGTACCCGTCCACGCCATCCGGCGCGGCGGGTACGTCCGGTTCTTCTACGTGGTTCGTGGCAAAGTCACGAAACGTCCGTGCGAGAGTCCTGAGGCGCCCCATATCGCCAGACGGTGTCCAATTCGCCGTTAATGTCACGGAAAACGCTCGGAGAGACGCTCAGATAGTCGGTTAGTGTCCGATCAACGGAGCATCTTCAATTGCTTGGTCAAGCACTCCTTCCGACAAATGCCGCACTAACTGTCCGCGTTGACTGGTCTTTCTCCAGAACTATACGCTTCTAAAGGGGTCAACTCTTTCGCAGACCACTCCGGCGGGGCGTCGCCAGATAGTGTGCACAGCCTCACGTTCTAGAGGGTGGCTCCATGAGAATCCCGCTAAATTCCCTGAAGCGTGAAGTAGATCATGAAGTCGCCCTCAAAGACGCGTATTAGACACAGATACTAAGTATATTCTAAAACTGTTCATTTTTAGTGTTGCCTGGTTCATTATGCAGATCTAATGATAAAAGAATGCCAAATGGTAGAAACATATATACACGAATGAGCGTGGAGCTACTATAGACTGATGCATAGAATAGGACATAAATATAAAATGCGAACATAGTCATTCCGAGATTACTGGCCCGACTTGTACTATCTCTTTTGATGTAGTATCCCGCAAATCGGAACGGCTGCACTACCAACAGCAAAAAAAACATAAAGCCGACTGCGCCAATTTCTGATAAGACCTTAATAAATATACTGTGAGGGCCGACGTAAACATTTTTTGTTCGTTTCTGAAAATCAATAAAATTATCAGTCCCATACATATTTGCCGTCTGGTACCAACCATCTGGTCCAACCCCAAATATCGGATTATGTTGGAAAATCTCTAATCCGGTTCGATAGACATACAAGCGTTCGAACTGAACTGGATCTCCGACCCAGGGAAGAATAGAAAATAATGTACCCATACGCGCAAGAATTTCAGAGGGCAATAAAAATCCCGCAGCAAATAATAAGACCAGGAAGCCTGCGAGGAACCAGGGAAGCATCTTGAGGATTTTACGACGGTTCCCTGAGGTTGCGTAGAGCGCTGTGATAGCGAATGAACTGACAACCAGTGCTACCCATACCTTCCGTTCTTGAGAGATTAACACCGCTCCAGCCAGAGGTATCAGGTGCAAATTTAAGCTCCAGTCTTGACAGTCCTGTATAATTAGTCCGATCAGAATAACAAGCGCTGCACCCTCAACTAATGCATTAAATCTGCGGCCAGGGTATCCATATATTACGAAATAAATTATAGTCCAGATTGCCTTTATACTACTAATTTTCACCAGTACTTCGAGGATATACTGGATATCCCGCTCGGATTGTAATAGGAGACCGATTGCAACAGTAAATATCCCCATCTGAATCCACTGAATAGTTTCTATAATGCCCTGAAGTCTGACTCCATTCAGTACCAATGAGATAGACGATGCAACGACAATCCCAATAAATGAAAGCACGGTCAGCGTTTTAGGAATCCAGGCTTTTTGATGAAGTGCAATAGATATGATAGTCAAGGCGAGAAGGTAGATGTCGAAAGGAGTGACAACTGCACTCCCTACTGGAAGTTGTCCGATTATAATCAAATTCCCTTTGAGCGGAATCTTCGCAATAAGTGGAATGGTTGATAAAACAATCAGAACAGCGTAGACCCGAAGTCTGCTGCTCTGGCCATGATCAGTTGCAGCCATCAGTCTTATTTTATATTATTTCGGCTACCTAAATACTAGTCGATATTCTTTGTTACAACCTCAGAGCTGAGTTGCAACCATAATTGACCACGATCTCAACTTTTCCTCGCTTGGCCATCCGTTCTAATTTAGTGGCGATGGTCAGAAGTCTTCACAAGGAAGCAGTAGGACGAATCTGATGTGTCTACGACCACCTCAGTCCTACCAAATAACGCTACGGTCGAACAGGTCTTCAGAACACTGGATACAGAGACAACGGCACTGTTCGAACGGCTCAATTGAATCCACAGACAGCGCCGGGATAGGTCGTTAGAATCGCCGGTATGAAGCGGGAGAGCGATGTTATACCCGACATTCTCAGTCGATCACATCAGGTTAGAGGAAGCGTCTGCTTGGAGAGGATGTGCGACCTGGCGGCGCCCCGTCCGCCCCCGAAACTCGACGAAGACGAACAAGAAGAACTCCTCAAGCTCCTCGAAGAAGGCCAACCATGGAAATCACAGGAGATACAGCATCTTCTGACCGAGGAGTTCGGTGTCGAGTACCATCCGGATTACCTCGGGAACTTTCTCCGAGATCTCGGCTTGTCGTACGCGAAACCACGTCCAAAACGGCCAAATCGGCCGGAGAATCCAGAGGAAATCCTCGACGAGCGCGTCACGGGGGGCGCCGCCTCTGGCAGTGGCCGTTCATGGAGTTTTGCGAAATGTTACTGCGGGCAGCCTAGACAGCACTTGGTGTGCGCAGAACTGTTCCAGCGAACCAACTACTTGACGACCGGTTCTTCCGGTAGCTGTCCACCGATCTGGACAGCGGTCGTCAATGGTGACACTGTCGCGTCGGCTGCAGTCCACCGCCGACAGCGACGGTCCATCTCAAAAATCATGCTCACTAGCGCTTCGAAAATGCTCCGCAGCCGGTTCGATCTGATTCACCGCCATCAGACGAGATTACGCGGCTGTCGATGTGATCGACTGACGTTCGAACCGGGATCAGCGATACGGGGAGCAACCTGGTTCTCAGTCATGCTCGAGACAGTGGTCGACCTCGTGAGAAAGAGGCACAGGTCGTTGGCTGGGCTTTTGTGCCAGCTAGCACCTTATCGATGCCACACCACCTTTGATGAGCTGGCGGTTGATGCCCCCGTCGACGTTCGATAGCGTTGGGAGCACAATCTTGTCCTCCTCCACATGGTTTCAGTATCTGAGCCCCAGGACACAGGACTTATGTCAGAACTCGCCAATTACACTGGTAATGGACAGTGGCTGGCGGTATCGGGTCGCAAGTGTGGCCGGCGTCGTTGTGCTGACAACGATTGCTGTCGCATTTGTTAACAACGCTACCTTTCAGTCGATAGCGACCACGACCCTGATGTTCAGTCGGCTGCCGACCGACCCTCCAACTGGATCGGAGTTCACGTTCGAACTCTTGGTCACAATTGCCGTCGTCGCCAGTGTGTTTCTCCCGTTGTACAAACCCCGCCCGCGCCGGATTCTCGACTCCGTAGCACTGGCCCAGAAGCGAGTCCTCGTGGCAGTCCTCGTGCTGGCGACAATCGGCTACTTCGATTACACGTACCGACTGCCGCGCTTGACTGTCGTATTGATAACACCACTGTTACTGGTCGCACTGCCAGCGTGGTTCGTGTGGATTCGGAAGCGGCCATCGTCGAATGGCGAGCAAACCATCGTCGTCGGCGATGACCTCCAAGTGATCGAAGAAGTCGCAAGCGAAGTCGGCGGGACACTCCTTGGCTATCTGTGTCCGACAAGTGTCGTTACGACGATCGAACGGACAGAAGCCATCGCTGACGGCGGAATCAACTCTGGTGGGCTAGAACGGTTGGGTGGCCTCTCGCGGATCGAAGACGTACTCGTCGAGTACGATATCGATACTGTCGTGTTAGCGTTCGGTCATACCGACCGGGCGGAGTTCTTCGGCGCGCTCGACGCCTGTTACGAGTACGGTGTCAGCGCGAAGGTCCACCGAGACCACACGGACTCCGTATTGACCGCCAGCAGTGGGGTCGGTACCCTGGTCGACGTGGAAATCGAGCCCTGGGACATCCAAGACTACATCCTCAAGCGCACATTCGATATTGCGTTTGCGTCGGTTGGGCTGGTGGCGCTATCGCCCGTGGTTTTGGGAATTGCAACGGCAATAAAAGTAGAAGACGGCGGCTCGATACTGTACCGACAAGACCGGACAGCAGTGTTCGGCGAGACGTTTTCCATCTACAAGTTCCGGTCGATGGTCGAAAACGCCGAAGACGAGTCCGGCGCGACAATCAGCGACGAGGACGCGGGTGGGGTTGACCCACGCGTGACATCGGTCGGGCGAGTGCTGCGACAGACGCACCTAGATGAGATTCCACAGCTCTGGTCGATACTGCGAGGAGATATGAGCGTCGTCGGCCCACGGCCCGAACGACCGGAACTGGACTCGGATATTCAGAGCGGCGTCGTCGACTGGCAGAAGCGCTGGTTCGTGAAACCCGGCCTGACCGGACCTGCACAAGTGAATGACGTGACTGGAAAAGAACCAGGCGAAAAGTTACGGTACGACCTCGAATACGTGCGTGACCAGTCATTTAGCTACGATATGAAGCTTGTTTCGAGGCAGGTCTGGAGTGTTATTATCGATCTCATGGTTGCGTACAGAACTTCTTGAAAAGGATCTGCAATCAGTACAAGCCACTTCATACAGACAGTATCAGCGCACGTATGGCCGACGTCACTCCACAGTCACGCTTTTCGCCAGGTTGCGCGGTTTGTCGATGTTTCGCCCGAGCAACGCGGCCGTGTGATACGACACCAGTTGGAGATGCGTGTTCGCCAGGACGGCGGCGGCTCGCGGATGCGTCTCGGGAATTTCGAGCACGTGGTCGGCATACCGTTCGACGTCGCTTTGCCCGTCGGTGATCGCGACGACCGGCGCGTCCCGCGCTTCGACCTCTTTGACGTTCCCGATGGTCTTGCGGGCACGCTCGTCGTCGCCGGTCACAATCGCGAACACGGGCGTGTTCTCGGTCACGAGCGCCAGTGGCCCGTGTTTCAGCTCACCCGCAGCGAAGCCCTCGGCGTGCTTGTAGGTGATCTCCTTCATCTTCAGTGCGCCTTCGAGCGCCACGGGCTCCTGATAGCCGCGGCCGATGAAGAAGTAGGCGCTGGCGTCCTGGTACAGTTCAGCGACCTCCTGGGCGGCGGATTCATCAAGTACTTCCTGCACGTGGCCGGGCAAGTCACGGAGCGCGCTGATGACCTGCCGGGCGTCGCCGGTCGTCGACGTCCCGAGGGCGAGCAGGTTCAACGCGGCCAATTGTGAAGCGAAGGTCTTGGTGGCGGCGACGCCGATTTCCGGCCCGGCACGGATGTACAGTGCGTGGTCGCACTCGCGGGCCGCAGTGGAGCCGACGACGTTGGTCACAGCCAGCGTCCGCGCACCGCGGCGACGGGCCGCCCGGAGCGCCGAGAGCGTGTCCGCGGTTTCGCCGCTCTGGGTAACCCCGACGACGAGTGCGTCCCCGATTGGCGGCGTCGCGGTCGCGTATTCGCTGGCGAGGAACGCCTGGGCAGGGATACCCGCCTCGCGGAACAGTTGCGCGCCGTGCAGGGCGGCGTGGTACGAGGTCCCACAGGCGATGAACTGGACGCCGGTTGGGGAGAGATCACCGAGGTCGCCAATGTCGACCGTGCCGGCGAGTTCGTCGACGCGGCCCCGCAGGCACTGCCGGAGCGCGCGCGGTTGCTCGTGGATTTCCTTGAGCATGAAGTGGTCGTAGCCGCTCTTGCCGGTCTCCTCGGGGTCCCACTGGACAGTGTCGACATCCTTCTCGACGACGGTGCCGTCAGTGTCGGTGACGGTCCAGCCCTTGTCGTTGAGGCGGGCGAACTCACCGTCGGCGAGGTAGACGACCTTGTCGGTGAAATCCCGGAAGGCGGGGACGTCACTCGCGAGGTAGGTCGCGTCCTCGCCGATACCCAGGACAAGCGGTGAGTCGTTCCGGGCGGCAAACACCGAGTCACAGCCGGCGATGACGACGGCGACGGCGTAGCTCCCTTCGAGGCGGCTGATCGCCTCGCGGACGGCGTCTTCGGGGTCAGCACCACCGTTCAGTGCGTCCTCAATGAGGTGGGGGACGACCTCCGTGTCGGTGTCGGAGGTGAAGGTGTGGCCGGCCCCGACGAGTTCGTCACGCAGGGACTGGTAGTTCTCGATGATCCCGTTGTGGACAACCGCGACATCGCCGGTACAGTCCTGATGCAGGTGGGCGTTCTCGTCGGTCGGCGGACCATGCGTGCTACAGCGGGTGTGGCCGATGCCGACCGAGCCAGGGGGGTGTGCTCGGAGAGCGCCTCGCGCAGGTCAGCGATTTTGCCTGAGTGTTTGCACATGTCGATATGACTGTTCGCCAGCACGACGCTGGCGGAGTCGTACCCGCAGTATTCCAGTTTCGAAAAGCTGTGGACCGACGTATCGAGCGTCTCGTCGCCGCGGGTAGCGCAGCTGATGATACCGCATATCAGCGGACCACCTCTTGGCCAGGAAAGATTGAGGCCAAAGCAGCGGCTCAGAGGTCGTTGAGAAACTAAAGAATATGACATTCAAGAACTATCCGAACATCTGGCGCATCATCGGATGCATCTCCATGAGCTGCTCTTCGGCGATCTCCTCGTACAGTTTGTACGTGATGGAGACCGTCAGTAGCAGCCCGGTACCGGAGACGCCACCGATGGTACCCAGCATGTTGGCCATCACGGCAAGTAGTCCAACCAAGGCGCCGCCGATGACAGTCACTTGCGGGATATACCGCTCGAGGACCTTCTCGATGACGCCGACGTTCTGTCGGAAGCCGGGGATCTGCATCCCGGAGTTGTGGATCTGCTTGGCCGTTGCTTCCGGGCCCATGTCGGTGGTCTCGACCCAGAAGACGGCGAAGATGCCGCCGCCGACGATCATCACGAACAGGTCAATCCCGACACGGGTCAGGATCTGCCAGACCGGCTGAGCAGTCCCTTCCAGCCACCACATCCAGTCGCCACGGCTCTGGACGGGAGCGAGGAAGTAGAACAGGCCGCCGGTCGGCTGGCCGTTGGCGTACGTGCCGAGGAACGCCGGCATCGAACCCAGCTGGGCGTTCAGGATCCGGCCCAGGAACTGGATGTTCGCCTGCAGCGCCCGGACGAGGATCATCGGCAGGACGCTCGCATAGATGAGCTTGACCGGGAACCGGCCGCGGGCCCCTTTGACGCGGGCGTTCGACAGCGGGATCTCGACGCGGACCGACTCGGCGTAGACGACCACCGAGAAGATGAGAACCGTCGTGAACAGCCCCAGCAGTTCGCCCTGAAGCAACACCGTCTGGAGGCCATCAGCAGCCAGCACTGGCCCGGTGCCGCGCTGGCCGGTGATGAACAGGTACCAGGTGTAGATGATCCCTTCGCTGTTGCCAATAAACGGCGTCGTCAGGACGCCGCCGATGAGGCGTTGGCTCACGCCGGCAACGATGAACAGGCCGATACCGGAGCCGACGCCCCACTTGGAGATGACCTCGTCCATGAACAGGATGAGGACACCGCCGACGAACATCTGGCCGAAGATGAGCCACTGGACACCGGTCGTACCGATACCCAGGGAACTTGCGACCGCCGTGTCAGCCGGGAGGAAGCCGCCGGCAAACACCATCGGGAGCCCGGTGAGACAGATCATCACGAGTACCAGCAGCTTCTGGAGCCCCTGATAGAGGATCTGGTCACGTGGGTCGTCCTGGGTGTTTAGCCCGAGCAGGTCCGCCCCACCGAGGAGCTGTAACACGATGGACGCCGTAACGATCGGACCGATACCCAGCTGCAAGATGCTCCCCTGGCCGGAGGCCAGAATCGAGGAGAAGCGCCCGAACACCTGTTGGCTGGCGTCGATGTCCAGCCCGAACAGCTTCACGTTCGTCAGGAAGAAATACAGCAAGAGCACGCCCCCTGTCCAGGTGAGCTTACGCTTGAACGGGACGTGTCCTTCCGGCCGCTGGACTGCGGGCATCCGGACAAGCAGTGGTTCGGCGGTGTCCTTCCAGCTCATCGTTCGTTATTCCTCGTCCGCGTCCGCGTCTTCGTCTGTCTCGGCCTCGGCCTGGCGCTCCTCGCCGAGGTCGGTCAGTTCGACGCTCCCGCCTGCGGCTTCGACCTTCTCGCGAGCGCCCTCGGAGAAGTCGTCGGCGATGAGCGTGAGTTCGTGGCGAACCTGGCCGGCACCGAGTACTTTCACGTAATCGGCGTCGTCGGCCTCTTCGACTACATCACGGACATCGACGCGGAAGCCACCGTCTTCGACTTCGGCGACGTCATCTGCGGCCAGCAGCGTGACGTTCTCGTCGATCTCGCGAACGTCGATAGTTGCGGCCTCTTCCTGCACCTTCTGCGGGCGCTTGAAGCCGCTCTTGCCGAGCGGTTCGTGGTTGTGGAACTCGTGCTTGTCACGGCCTGCGGCACCGCGACCACCGCGGTGGCCGGCACCACGTCGGTTCTTGTGCGAGCCGCCGCCGTGCGTGCGCGAGCCGCGCTGTCGTTTCTTTTTACTCGTCATTATCGCATCGCCTCCAGGAGTTCGTCGATACCCTCGGTGTCGTGTTTCCCGAGCTGCCCGCCCTCCTTGACGGGGTGTTTGACGCCGTCGTGGCCACCGCGAGGCGGGTGCAGACGGAGCGTCGGGGACAGGCCCTGCTCGCGTAGCGTCGTCTCCTCGGAGAGGAGCGCGAACGCGAGCCCGGAGATGTCGTCGTAATCCGTGTTCTCGGCGACCCACTCGTCGTCCACGTCAGCGTCGCCCTCGAGCGGCTCGGCGCGCGTCGCCAGGACTGTCTCCAGCGTCTCCTGGCTCGGCTCACCGAAGGCGACGAAGTCGTTGACCTTCGTCACCATGCCGCGGTAGGCGTCCGTCTCGGGGACGAGCGTGCAGTGGTTCACGTGGTGGATGTTGAGCATCTCCAGCGTGTCCTGAATGTCGGTGTGCATATTGACTTCGCCACGGAGCTGGACGAGTGCGTGCATCACTCGATCACCTCACGTTTCTCGAAGGTTCGTTCGGGGACGCGCGCCTCGGCCGTGTTCTGCAGGGCGTTGAACGTCGCCTTCGCGAAGTTGACCGTGGTGCGCGTGTTCCCGCTACTGCGTGTCCAGATGTCCTCGATACCGGCGAGTTCGAGCACCTTGCGGACGGTCTCTCCGCCCGCGAGGCCCAGCCCGCGCGGGGCCGGCTGCAGCTCGACTTCGACGCTCCCGGCCTTGCCCTCGGTGCGCAGCGCGACCGTGTGCGGACGGCCACAGCCACACTCCCAGGACCCGCAGCCGCGGGAGATGTCGATGATGTTCAGCTTCGCGATGTCGATCGCTTTCTGGATGGCACCGCCGACCTGATCGTCACGCCCTTCGGCGTAGCCGATGAGGCCGTCGCGGTTGCCAACGGCGACCACGCAGCGGAACTTCACGCGGCGGCCGGAGTCTGTCATCCGCTGGACCATGTTGATGTCCAGCACTTCGTCTTCCAGATCGGGAACGAGCTGGTCGACGACTTCCGATTCTT